>NZ_JBWYIV010000008.1:0-169151 GCF_056779895.1 Acinetobacter sp. ANC_7553
CCCAATCGCAATGGACCCAGGTCTACGTTTTGCGATCCGTGAAGGTGGTCGTACAGTTGGTGCTGGTGTTGTTGCGAAAGTAACTGCATAATAGAAGTACAAACGAAAACCGAGAGTTTCGATTCTCGGTTTTGTTATAGGTCAGTAGTTCAATTGGTAGAGCGTCGGTCTCCAAAACCGAATGTTGGGGGTTCGAGTCCCTCCTGGCCTGCCAAATTATTTTTGATAAAAAGCTTGATGCTGGCTAAACTGGTCATATAATAAGTCGCGAATTCAACGA
Source organism: Acinetobacter sp. ANC_7553 (assembly GCF_056779895.1). Classification (NCBI taxonomy): domain Bacteria; kingdom Pseudomonadati; phylum Pseudomonadota; class Gammaproteobacteria; order Moraxellales; family Moraxellaceae; genus Acinetobacter; species Acinetobacter sp. ANC_7553. The sequence continues at coordinate 281 of NZ_JBWYIV010000008.1, forward strand.
CGAGTACAAAAATGTCGAATGATAAATCGCGTGACGCATTAAGCGACGCGCCAATTCCTCAAAGAAACAATTCCGCTGAAGTCGTTAAATCTGGTTCACCAGTTGACGTGATTTTATGGATTATTGCATTGGCATTACTTGCTGGTGCACTTATGGTAAATCAACATCTTCCAGCATATTGGGTTCCCGCAAACAATATTTGGGTGCGTGTTGGGGTGATTTTGGCTTGTATCGTTGTGGCTTTAGGTTTATTATACGCCACCCATCAAGGCAAAGGCTTTGTTCGTTTGTTGAAAGACTCACGCATTGAACTGCGTCGAGTGATTTGGCCAACAAAGCAAGAAACAGTAACTGCATCATGGCAAGTGTTACTTGTTGTTGTAATCACCGCTATTGGTTTATGGTGTTTTGATTACATTATTAGTTGGTTGATGAAGTTTATTATCGGGTAAAAGAGCTATGAAACGTTGGTACATTATTCATGCCTATTCAGGTTATGAAAAACAAGTGATGCGTTCGCTTAATGATCGAATCCAGCGTAGCGCTGTTGCCGATAGCTTTGGTGAAGTCCTTGTTCCTACCGAAGAAGTGGTAGAGATGAAGGATGGTAAGAAACGTAAGTCAGAGCGTAAATTCTTTCCTGGCTATGTGTTAGTTGAAATGGAAATGAATGACGATACTTGGCACATTGTTAAAGAATGTCCAAAAGTACTCGGATTTATTGGTGGTACGGCAGAAAAGCCTGCTCCAATTACGCAAAAAGAAGCTGACGCGATTCTTGCACGTGTACGCAATACTGGCGAAGCACCTCGTCCTAAGACAATGTTCGAGCCAGGCGAAGAATTATTGGTTACTGATGGTCCATTCACAGACTTTAAAGGTGTGGTGGAAGAAGTTCAGTACGAAAAGTCACGCTTAACGTTGACGATTAATGTATTCAATCGACCAACTCAAGTTGAATTGGAATTTCGCCAAGTCGAAAAAACAATTTAATCTGAATTGGTTGAAAACGCCCGATTTTATTAATCGGGCATTGTTGTTGTAACGGTATCGTTACTTGTAAATATTGGGGAGCCTTAACCGGCGTTTGTACCCAGAGGTAATTGAAATGGCTAAGAAGATTGACGGCTATATCAAGCTGCAAGTTCCAGCTGGTAAAGCGAATCCATCTCCACCAATCGGTCCTGCACTAGGTCAACGTGGTGTAAACATCATGGCATTCTGTAAAGAATTCAATGCTGCTACACAAAAACTTGAAGCTGGTCTTCCGATTCCTGTAGTGATCACTGTGTACAACGACAAGTCGTTCACATTTATCATGAAAACTCCGCCTGCTGCTATTCTGCTTAAGAAAGCTGCTGGTATCCAAAAGGGTTCAGCTGTACCTAACAAAACTAAAGTTGGTAAGTTGACTCGTGCTCAATTAGAAGAGATCGCGACTACTAAAGAACCAGATTTAACTGGTGCTGACTTAGACGCGCGTGTACGTACCATTGCTGGTTCTGCACGTTCTATGGGCTTGGAAGTGGAGCTTTAAGACATGGCTAAATTAACTAAACGTCAAAAAGCGATTGCAGCTGCTGTAGAAGCGAACAAAGTTTATACTTTGGAAGAAGCTGTAGCAGTACTTTCTAGCCTTCCAGCTGCTAAATTCAAAGAATCTTTGGATGTAGCTGTAAATCTAGGTGTTGATCCTCGTAAATCTGACCAAGTTGTTCGTGGCGCGACTACACTTCCTGCAGGTACTGGTAAAACTGTACGTGTAGCTGTGTTTGCTCAAGGTGCTGCTGCTGAAGCTGCTAAAGCTGAAGGCGCGGACGTAGTTGGTTTTGATGACCTTGCTGAAAGCATTCAAGCGGGTAACCTTGACTTTGACGTAGTGATTGCTGCTCCAGATGCAATGCGCGTTGTAGGTAAGTTGGGTACAATCCTTGGTCCACGTGGCTTAATGCCAAACCCTAAAGTGGGTACTGTAACTCCTGACGTAGCGACTGCAGTTAAAAATGCAAAAGCTGGTCAAGCACGTTACCGTGTAGACAAAGCGGGTATCATCCATGCTGCGATCGGTCAAGTAGGTTTCACTGCTGAAGCTGTTCGTCAAAACGTTGAAGCTCTTGTAGCTGACCTTAAGAAAGCAAAACCTGCAACTTCTAAAGGTGTTTATATCAAAAAGATCACTTTAAGCTCAACTATGGGTCCTGGTCTTACTATTGATGTAACTAACGTTTCTAACTAAGTTTAACTTAGACAGAATTTTAAAGCCCTGAGTAAGATTTGAAGCGTTGCTTCAAATCTTACGCAAGATACCGGTTTTGGATTTCTTGCGAACTTAGGCAAACTTTGAATTGGTAAATGAGAATTTATCAGCGTCAAAGACCTCAGGCGAGGGGAGTTTTATGCTTCGCTCTTAATATTCCAGCCTGCGTAGACGCGGTGGTGTGATTTAGTTCATCCTCCGCGTGTTGACTCAGTGATGAGTTAACGAACTGGGAGTGTACTTCGCGTGAGTACATAAATCACCGTTAGGAGGTTTTACAATGGCTCTTCTTATCGAAGACAAAAAACAGATCGTAGCTGAAGTTAACGCTGTTGCTTCTACTGCTTTCACTGCTGTTGTTGCTGACTACCAAGGTTTAACTGTTGAGCAATTAACTGCTCTTCGTGTTGAAGCTCGTAAACTAGGTGTTACTACACGTATCGTGCGTAATACTTTAGCTAAACGTGCTCTTCAAGATACTCAGTTCGATATCTTGAGCGACAACCTTGTTGGCCCAACAATTTTAGCTTTCTCGACTTCTGAAGACGACATGGGCGCAGCTGCTCGTTTGTTTGAAGAATTTGCTAAAACTAATAAAGCATTTGAACTTAAAGCTGCTGCATTCGATGGCAAGGTTTATCAAGGTGCTGAAGTTAGCGTAATCGCGAACCTTCCGAACCAAGAAAAAGCGCTTACTATGCTTGCAAACGTTCTTCAAGCTCCTATTTCGAAATTGGGTCGCCTTATTACTGCGCTCAAAGAGAAAAACGAGTCAGAAGCTGCTTAAGCTTAATAAATCAATTTCCACACCATTCAATATCCATTTGGAGTTATTCTCATGGCTTTAACTAACGAAGAAATCTTAAACGCAGTTGCTGAAAAAACTGTTCTTGAACTTGTTGAACTTATCTCTGCTTTTGAAGAGAAATTCAATGTATCTGCTGCTGCTGTAGCTGTAGCTGCTGCTCCAGGTGCTGGCGCTGCTGCTGCTGAAGAACAAACTGAATTCAACGTAGAGTTGACTTCTTTCGGTGCTAACAAAGTTGCTGTAATTAAAGCAGTTCGTGAAGCTACTGGTCTTGGTCTTAAAGAAGCTAAAGATTTAGTTGAAGGCGCTCCAGCTCTTCTTAAAGAAGGTGTTTCTAAAGAAGAAGCTGAAGAACTTAAGAAGAAACTTGAAGAAGCTGGTGCTCAAGTTACTGTTAAGTAATTTCGCCATGGGGCCAATATTAATTTGACCCCAAAAATTGGCTGATGGCTCTTGGGTCATCAGCCTTTTTGCGTTACAATTATCGGCTCGATTTTTGTTAACTTGATGTAAAAATCATCAATACCAACTATAATTGAATAAAATCAAACGCTTACCAATATTTTTCCATGTTTAAAAATATTGTTAAGCGTTTTAATACCACTGAACATTGCAGCATTTGAACAAAGTGGTGGTCATATCGACCTGCGTAATTCCTTCTAGACCCGTTCTGCAGGCGGGTTTAGTTTACTTTCCGAGGACTCCAGATGGCATACTCATATACCGAAAAGAAACGGATCCGTAAGAATTTTGGTAAATTGCCCCAAGTGATGGATGCTCCGTACCTGCTCGCGATTCAAGTCGACTCGTACAGAACGTTCCTTCAAGATGGCAAAACACCAAAAAACCGCGAAGATATCGGTCTCCAAGCCGCATTTCGTTCAGTTTTTCCAATTGAAAGTTATTCTGGGAATGCTGCTTTAGAATTCGTTGAGTATAGCCTTGGTAAACCAGAGTTTGACGTTCGCGAATGTATTCTTCGTGGCTCAACTTATGCGGCACCAATGCGCGTAAAAATTCGTTTGATCATTAAAGATCGCGAAACGAAATCAATTAAAGACGTACGTGAACAAGAAGTGTACATGGGTGAAATGCCACTTATGACACAGAACGGTACGTTCGTGATCAATGGTACTGAGCGTGTAATCGTATCTCAATTACATCGTTCACCTGGTGTGTTCTTTGATCATGACAAAGGTAAGACGCATTCAAGTGGTAAGGTGCTTTATTCTGCACGTATCATTCCTTACCGTGGCTCATGGTTAGACTTTGAATTTGATGCTAAAGACTTAGTATACGTACGTATTGACCGTCGTCGTAAGTTACTTGCGACTGTGATTCTTCGTGCCTTGAACTATACAAACGAACAAATTCTAGACATGTTCTATGAAAAAGTTCCTGTATATCTAGACATGGGCAGCTATCAAATTGACTTGGTTCCAGAGCGTCTGCGTGGCGAAATGGCACAATTTGATATCACAGATAATGACGGTAAGACAATCGTTGAGCAAGGTAAACGTATTAATGCGCGTCATGTTCGTCAAATGGAAGCTGCAGGCTTAACTAAACTTCCAGTACCTGATGAATATTTGTATGAGCGTATTACTGCTGAAGACATTACATTACACAATGGTGATGTGATTGCTGCAAACACGGTTCTTAGCCATGAAGTGATGGTTAAAATTGCTGAAGGCGGCGTTAAGCAATTTAACCTACTTTATACCAATGACATCGATCGCGGTTCATTCGTAGCTGATTCATTACGTGCTGATACGACTTCTGGTCGTGAAGAAGCGCTTGTAGAAATTTACAAGGTAATGCGTCCAGGTGAGCCACCAACGAAAGAAGCTGCAGAAAACTTGTTCAATAACTTGTTCTTCTCTTCTGAACGTTATGATTTATCACCAGTCGGTCGTATGAAGTTCAACCGTCGTTTGGGTCGTCCTTACGAAGTGGGTACAGATCAGAAGTCGCGTGAAGTTGAAGGTATTCTTTCAAACGATGACATTATTGACGTATTAAAAACACTGGTTGAAATCCGTAACGGTAAAGGTGAAGTCGATGATATCGACCACCTAGGTAACCGTCGCGTGCGTTCTGTTGGAGAAATGACAGAAAACCAATTCCGTGTTGGTCTAGTTCGTGTTGAACGTGCTGTGAAAGAGCGTTTATCACAAGCAGAGACAGATAACTTGTCTCCACAAGACTTGATTAATGCTAAACCAGTAGCGGCTGCAATCAAAGAATTCTTTGGTTCAAGCCAGTTATCTCAGTTCATGGATCAAAACAACCCATTGTCTGAAATTACACACAAACGTCGTGTATCAGCATTAGGTCCAGGTGGTTTAACACGTGAACGTGCGGGCTTCGAAGTACGTGACGTACATCAAACTCACTACGGTCGTGTTTGTCCAATTGAAACGCCTGAAGGTCCAAACATTGGTTTGATCAACTCATTATCTGTATATGCGAAAGCGAATAGCTTTGGTTTCTTAGAAACTCCATATCGTAAAGTTGTTGATGGTCGTGTAACGGATGAAGTTGAATATTTATCAGCAATTGAAGAAGTAGGTACTGTGATTGCACAGGCCGATTCTCAATTGGATAAAGATGGCAACTTAACAGAAGAATTCGTATCTGTTCGTCACCAAGGTGACTTCGTACGTATGCCGCCAGAAAAAGTAACGCACATGGACGTATCTGCTCAGCAGGTTGTTTCTGTGGCTGCGTCACTGATTCCATTCCTTGAACACGATGATGCGAACCGTGCATTGATGGGTTCAAACATGCAACGTCAGGCTGTTCCTACGCTGATTGCTGACAAGCCTCTTGTTGGTACAGGTATGGAAGCGAACGTGGCGCATGACTCAGGCGTGTGTGTGATCGCGAAACGTGGCGGGCGTATTGAATACGTAGATGCATCTCGTGTCGTTATTCGTGTGAATGAAGATGAAATGGTTGCGGGTGAAGCAGGTGTAGATATCTACAACTTGATTAAATACACACGTTCAAACCAAAACACATGTATTAACCAAAAAGTACTTGTGAACCTAGGCGACAAAGTTGGTCGTGGTGATGTACTTGCTGATGGTCCATCAACTGATGGCGGTGAATTGGCTCTTGGTCAAAACATGCGTGTCGCGTTCATGACTTGGAACGGTTATAACTACGAAGACTCGATCTTATTATCTGAGCGTGTTCTTCAAGAAGATCGTTTGACGTCTATTCACATTCAAGAACTCTCTTGTGTTGCGCGTGATACTAAACTTGGTTCTGAAGAAATTACTGCTGATATTCCGAACGTAGGCGAGGCTGCACTTTCTAAGCTTGATGAATCAGGTATTGTCTATATCGGTGCTGAAGTAACTGCTGGTGACATTTTAGTTGGTAAAGTAACACCTAAGGGCGAAACGCAGTTGACTCCTGAAGAAAAATTGCTTCGTGCAATCTTTGGTGAAAAAGCAGCTGATGTGAAAGACTCTTCACTTCGTGTTCCATCTGGTACGAAGGGTACAGTCATCGACGTTCAAGTGTTTACTCGTGATGGTATCGAGAAAGACGAACGTGCTCAAGCGATTGAAAAAGCTCAACTTGATGCATACCGTAAAGATTTGAAAGAAGAATACAAAATCTTCGAAGAAGCTGCACGTGAGCGCGTTGTACGTTTGTTGAATGGTCAAGAGTCTAATGGCGGCGGTACAACAAAACGTGGCGATAAGTTAACTGATGAAGTTCTTTCAAATCTAGAACTTGTTGATCTACTTGATATCCAACCAGTAGATGAAGGCATCGCGGAGCGTTTAACTCAAATTCAAGTATTCTTGAAAGAAAAGAGTCTTGAAATCGATGAGAAATTCGCTGAGAAAAAACGTAAGCTTTCTACAGGTGATGAGTTAACAACTGGCGTATTGAAAGTTGTTAAAGTTTACCTAGCAGTAAAACGTCGTATTCAGCCTGGTGATAAGATGGCGGGTCGTCATGGTAACAAAGGTGTTGTATCAAACATCTTGCCAGTTGAAGACATGCCACATGATGCGAATGGTGTTCCAGTAGATATCGTATTGAACCCACTAGGTGTACCTTCACGTATGAACGTGGGTCAGATTCTTGAAACTCACTTGGGTATGGCTGCGAAAGGTCTTGGTGACAAGATCGATCAAATGTTGAAAGAACAACGTACTGTACTTGAACTTCGTGAATTCTTAGACAAGATTTACAACAAAGTTGGTGGCGAGCAAGAAGATCTTGATAGCTTAACTGATGATGAAATCTTGGCACTTTCAGGCAACCTCCGTAAAGGTGTTCCACTTGCAACACCAGTATTTGACGGTGCCGAAGAAGGTCAAATCAAAGAGTTATTAGAACTATCTGGTCTTTCACGTACTGGTCAGACAGTACTGTATGATGGCCGTACTGGTGAACGTTTTGACCGTCCTGTAACTGTAGGTTACATGTACATGTTGAAATTGAACCACTTGGTTGATGACAAGATGCATGCGCGTTCTACAGGTTCTTACTCGCTTGTAACGCAACAGCCGCTTGGTGGTAAAGCACAATTCGGTGGTCAGCGTTTCGGTGAGATGGAGGTCTGGGCACTCGAAGCATATGGCGCAGCTTATACGCTTCAAGAAATGCTGACTGTGAAGTCGGATGACGTTGAGGGTCGTACCCGTATCTATAAGAACATTGTAGATGGTAACCATTATATGGACCCAGGTATGCCTGAATCGTTCAACGTATTGACCAAAGAGATCCGTTCTTTAGGTATCAACATTGAACTGAAAAATGGTGACTAAATCCCCCTAAAGCCCCCTTTGATAAGGGGGAGACTTTCCCCTCTTTAAAAAAGAGGGGTTAGGGGAGATTACCAATTCAGTTAAAAAACAATATTTGTGACCCAGTTGTGAAGTGAAAATCTCCACAACACACGGAGAAAAAAATTGAAAGACTTGCTCGATATCATGCGCAAAAAGACGGATTCAGACGGTCATGCTCCTGTAGAGTTTGATCGCATCCGTATTGGTCTTGCGTCACCAGAAATGATTAAGTCATGGTCTCATGGTGAAGTTAAAAAGCCAGAGACAATTAACTATCGTACGTTCAAACCTGAACGTGATGGTTTATTCTGTGCCAAAATTTTTGGTCCAGTAAAAGATTACGAATGCTTGTGTGGTAAATACAAGCGTATGAAATACAAAGGCGTCATTTGTGAAAAATGTGGCGTTGAAGTAACAACTGCGAAAGTTCGTCGTGAACGTATGGGTCACATTGAGCTTGCTTCACCAGTTGCACACATTTGGTTCTTAAAATCACTGCCTAGCCGTATCGGTCTTCTTTTAGACATGACGCTACGTGATATCGAACGTGTATTGTATTTCGAATCTTACGTTGTAACAGATCCTGGTATGACTCCTTTCGAAAAATACCAACTTCTGAATGATGAAGAATACTTCACAGCATTAGAAGAGCACGGTGATGAATTCACTGCGAAAATGGGTGCTGAAGCAGTTCAAGATTTGTTGAAAGACATTGATCTTGAAGCTGAGATTTCTCGTTTACGTGAAGAAATTCCGAATACAACTTCTGAAACGAAGCTTAAGAAAGCATCTAAGCGTTTGAAGTTAATGGAAGCGTTCAAAGAGTCGAATAACAAACCAGAATGGATGGTGTTGACTGTACTTCCAGTACTTCCACCAGATCTTCGTCCGCTTGTACCACTTGAAGGTGGTCGTTTCGCGACATCTGATTTGAACGATCTTTATCGTCGTGTGATTAACCGTAACAACCGTTTAAAGCGTCTTCTTGACCTAGCTGCTCCAGACATCATCGTACGTAACGAAAAACGTATGTTACAAGAGTCTGTAGATGCATTGTTAGACAACGGTCGTCGTGGTCGTGCGATTACGGGTTCGAACAAACGTCCTCTTAAATCTTTGGCAGACATGATCAAAGGTAAACAAGGTCGTTTCCGTCAAAACTTACTTGGTAAGCGTGTTGACTATTCTGGTCGTTCGGTAATTACTGTAGGTCCTACTTTACGTCTTCACCAATGTGGTCTTCCTAAGAAAATGGCACTTGAGTTATTCAAGCCGTTTATTTTCGCGAAATTACAAGCGTCTGGTCAAGCAACTACCATTAAAGCTGCGAAGAAAATGGTTGAGCGTGAGACTCCAGAAGTTTGGGACGTTCTAGCATCTGTGATTCGTCAACATCCAGTGATGTTGAACCGTGCGCCAACACTTCACCGTTTAGGTCTTCAAGCATTTGAGCCTGTACTGATTGAAGGTAAAGCAATCCGTCTACACCCACTCGTATGTGCTGCGTTCAACGCCGACTTCGATGGTGACCAAATGGCGGTACACGTTCCATTAACACTTGAAGCTCAATTAGAAGCTCGTGCGTTAATGATGTCAACGAACAACATCTTGTCTCCAGCAAACGGTGAACCAATCATCGTTCCATCGCAAGACGTTGTCTTAGGCTTGTATTACATCACGCGTGATGCAATCAATGCCAAAGGTGAAGGCATGGTGTTCGCGGATACTCACGAAGTAAACCGTGCGCTTGCAACAGGTCAAGTTGATTTACATGCTCGCGTTAAAGCTCGTGTACATCAAACTGTGATCAATGAAAATGGTGAGCGTGAGCAACAAACCATTATCGTTGATACAACGCCAGGCCGTTGTTTACTTTGGGAAGTTGTGCCAGAAGGTTTAAGCTTCGAGCAAATCAACGTTGAGATGACCAAAAAGAACATCTCTAAATTGATCAACTCTTGCTACCGTAAGCTTGGTTTGAAAGATACTGTTATTTTTGCTGACCAATTGATGTACCTCGGTTTCCGTCAAGCAACACGTTCAGGCGTGTCTGTTGGTATGGAAGACATGGTGATTCCACCTGCGAAGTATTCAATCATCGAGAAAGCTGAAGTTGAAGTTCGTGAAATTGAGCAACAGTTCGAACAAGGTTTCGTAACTGCCGGTGAACGTTATAACAAAGTTGTCGATATTTGGGCACGTACAAACGACCAAGTAGCGAAAGCGATGATGGATAACTTGTCTTACACGACTGTTAAGAACAAACAGGGCGAAGATGAGAAACAAAAATCATTCAACTCCATCTACATGATGTCTGACTCTGGTGCCCGTGGTAGTGCAGCACAGATTCGTCAGCTTGCAGGTATGCGTGGTTTGATGGCAAAACCGGATGGCTCGATTATTGAGACACCAATTAAAGCGAACTTCCGTGAAGGTTTGACAGTACTTCAGTACTTCATTTCAACACACGGTGCGCGTAAAGGTTTGGCCGATACAGCATTGAAGACAGCGAACTCGGGTTACTTGACACGTCGTCTTGTAGACGTAGCGCAAGACTTAGTGATTACTGAGCCAGATTGCGGTACTTTTGACGGTCTCGTAATGACGCCATTCATTCAAGGTGGTGATGTTATCGAGAACTTAGGTACTCGTGTGCTCGGTCGTGTACTGGCTGAAGATGCGAAGCGACCAGGTTCTGATGAAGTGGTACTGCCACGTAATACACTCATCGATGAGAAACTTGCAAACTACCTAGAAGAGCAAGGTGTCGATGAAGTTAAAGTGCGTTCAGTAGTAAACTGTGCATCTACTTTTGGTGTATGTGCGAAATGTTATGGTCGTGACCTTGCACGTGGTCACTTGGTGAATCCAGGTGAATCAGTGGGTGTAATGGCTGCTCAATCCATTGGTGAGCCAGGTACACAGTTAACGATGCGTACATTCCACGTGGGTGGTGCTGCGAGCCGAACTTCTGCTGCGAACAGTGTTCAAGTACGTAATGCAGGCTTTGTCCGTTTCCATAATGTGAAGACAGTGCAACACGCTAAAGGTCACTTAGTGTCTGTATCTCGTTCTGGTGAGATTGGTATCACTGATGACATCGGTCGTGAGCGTGAGCGCTATAAACTTCCTTACGGTGCCTCAATCTTGATTAAAGATGGTGGTGCGGTAGAAGCTGGCGGTATTGTAGCGACTTGGGATCCGCATACGCATCCATTGGTAACAGAAGTTGCTGGTAAAGCACGTTTCAGCCAAATCGCTGATGGCGTGACTGCAACATCGAAAACAGATGATGCAACTGGTATGACGACAGTTGAAATTTTACCTGTAACGTCTCGTCCAGCTTCTGGTAAAGACTTACGTCCAGCGATTGTATTAGATACAGTTGATGGTGGTGAACAGTTCTACTTCTTACCACAAAATACAATTGTGACTGTCCGTGATGGCGAAACAATTGGTGTGGGTGATGTAATTGGTCGTGTACCTCAAGAAACTTCACGTACTCGTGATATTACCGGTGGTCTTCCACGCGTAGCTGACTTGTTTGAAGCGCGTAAGCCGAAAGAACATGCGATCCTTGCAGAAGTTTCAGGTGTTGTAAGCTTTGGTAAAGAAACTAAAGGTAAGAATCGTCTTGTGATCACACCGGATGATGGCTCAGAGATTTACGAAGAGTTAATTCCTAAGTGGCGTACGATTAACGTGTTTGAAGGTGAGCATGTTAACCGTGGTGAAACGATTTCTGATGGTCCGCAAAATCCACATGACATCTTACGTTTGAAAGGTGAAGTGGCGTTGACAAACTACATCGTGAATGAAGTTCAAGACGTATATCGTCTCCAAGGTGTAAAAATCAACGATAAGCACATTGAAGTCATCGTACGTCAAATGTTGCGTAAAGTTGAGATCATCGATGGTGGTGATACAAGCTTCATCAAAGGCGAGCAAGTGGATTACATCCGTGTTGTCCAAGAAAACCAAGCAGTACTTGCTCAGAACAAGTTCCCTGCGAAGTTTGAACGTCAATTGATGGGTATCACGAAAGCTTCACTTTCTACTGACTCGTTCATTTCTGCTGCATCGTTCCAGGAAACAACACGTGTGTTAACTGAAGCTGCTGTAACAGGTAAAGAAGATGATTTACGCGGTCTAAAAGAAAACGTGGTTGTTGGTCGCTTGATCCCAGCGGGTACAGGTTTGGCTTACCACTTAGAGCGTCGTCGTCAAGAAGCAGAAGCTGCTGAACACGAATTGGTTAATGACTTCTCTGAAGTTGACCAAGCGTTCTCACAAGCATTAAATGAAGATCAGTTTTAATCTAAACTGAATTAAGAAGGCACCTACGGGTGCCTTTTTTTATTGAGTTTGATAATGTGAATTTGAGGCTAAATATCTATTTTGAAAAAAAATCTTTACAAATAGCATCATTTTCGCGTTGTCTTGTAACAGAAATTGAAAATTTTATTCTCTAGATCGCGATATGCTTATATAAATAGACAAAGAGGGACATCAAGATGAAAAAGTTAACAGCTGTCATGGCGATGGCAACCGTATCTACAATGCTCCTTGCAGGTTGTGAAAGCATGACGCCGAATCAACAGCGTATTGGTGCAGCTGCTGCAGGCGGTGCACTTGGTGGTGGTGTTGGTAATAATGTTGGTGGTGGTGTTGGTGCAACGCTTGGTGGTGGTGCAGGTGCCGCTGTAGGTAGTAAAGCTCAAGGGGGCTCAGATCGTAATGCCACTTATAGTGGTGTAGGCGGTGCAATCGGGTCTGCAGTAGGTAAAAGTATTTTTGGTGGTAACTCTGGCGCTGCAATTGGTGGTGCAATTGGCGGCGGTGCAGGAGCAGCGATAGAGCAAAAGCAATAGAACAAAATAATCGTTAATTTGCTAAAGTGATAAAAAAAAGCGCTCATAGAGCGCTTTTTTTATTAACGGAAACGTGTGGCTTTTGCCTTCTTGCGACGGATATACACAGTTTTGTGAACTTCTGCGATCCGTAAGCCTGATTCATCCATAATATTCACAGTATAGTTACGGTAAACAGGAGCATGATTGCTAGCGAGCTCTTTGATGAGTTGTATTTCACTGGAATCAATGCGGATATCTGCATAAACAGTGCTACGACCAGGAGTTAAAAAATCGATGCTTGCAGCCTTATCCCAAACAATATATTTATCACCTAAGTGATACATGAGTAATGTCATATAGAATGGGTCAACCATAGAATAAAGGCTACCGCCAAAGTGGACACCCACAATATTTTTATTTTTTCGTGTAAGTGGCATTTTTACACGAATATGATGATTTTTTAAGTCGATTTTATCGATAGTAATGCCTGCGCCTTGAAAGGGTGCAAAGCTATTAAACATATACTTGGAGATTAACGGAATTGTCGTTAGCTTTTTCAAAATACTCATTTAGGTCAATTATTTTTATTTCATTAGTTAGCATACTAAAGTACAAAAAATATTCTGGCATTGATCGAAAATCATCGTAGACCAAGAAAACGGTCAATCAATAACAAAAAAGGTTGAGCATATTATGCAATTTGAATCGCATTGGATTAACACGACAGATCAACAAAAACTCTATGCTAAAACATGGGGAGATCGGAATAAGCCGGCATTGGTGCTTGTGCATGGTTATCCAGACAATCAAGAAGTATGGGAACCAATCATTTCGAATTTAATCGAAGATTATTTTGTTGTGACTTATGATGTGCGTGGCGCTGGTCAATCGAGCGTACCGAAAAAGATTCGCGCTTATGCATTAGCTCAACTGTCTTTGGATTTGGAGAGTGTGGTAAATCATCTGTTGCCAAATCGAAACTTTCATGTGGCAGCACACGATTGGGGCTCAATTCAAACATGGGAATCCGTAACAGAATCTAAATTTAAAGGTCGTATTCTTTCATATACCACTATATCTGGACCATGCTTGGACCATGCTGCTTATTGGATGCGTGAACAATTCAAACATCAAAAACCAAAGTTCTTTAAGCAATTGATTAAGTCTTGGTACATCGTACTATTTCAGCTACCCGTAGTTGCACCGACGATGTGGAATTTTCTCAATCCAGATCGCTGGGGCAAAATATTTGAAATTCTTGAAGATACAAAAGGCTTACCTGTAAACCAAAATATCTCTAAGGATGGTGAGTATGGTGTGGCACTGTATCGGGCAAACTTTATTCCACGTCTAATGATGCCTCGTCAACGTCATGCGATTTGCCCCGTTCAAGCGGTAGTCTTAAAACGCGATAAATATGTAAGTCCAGAGTTGATTGACGAAATTCCAAAATGGGCGACAGGTTTTGAACGTGTTGAGCTAGATGCGAATCATTGGGCTGTTTTAAGTCGTGCCCAAGAGATCGCATCGTATATTAAACAATTTGCAAAAAAAAATGCGCAAGGCGAATAGAATCTGACGAGTGAAGGTATCAACCCCTGATGAGCAGATTTATTACAAACAAATTCTGATAAAATAGTTTTTTTGTCTGATTCCTATTTCTTATGTTTGCAATTCTTGCTGCCATTGGGGTCATGTTTGGCCTCTCTTTGGCTCGTGTGCCTGTGGTATTTGCACTGATCATTGGTGCTGTAACAGGAGGCCTATTGGCTGGTCTTGGTTTACAAGGCACTATGGAAGCGTTTAATGGTGGTTTGGGCAAGGGTGCCCAGATTGCTTTAGCTTATGGTGTACTTGGTGCATTTGCCTTAACTTTGGCTCGTTCAGGTTTGCCAGATCTTCTAGCATATAAAATGATTAATTCACTTAAAGGTGAGGCTAATCTTAAAATACAAAATCGTGTCAAATATGCCATCTTTGCAACGGTTGCAATAGCGGCTGTTTGTTCTCAAAACGTAATTCCCGTGCATATTGCTTTTATTCCTGTATTGATTCCACCATTATTGATGGTATTCAACCATTTAAAGCTTGATCGACGATTGGTTGCATGTCTACTCACATTTGGTTTATGTGCAACTTATATGTTGATCCCAGTCGGCTTTGGTGCAATTTTCCTAAATGATATTTTAGGTCAAAACATCAATACTTTTGGTGAACCACTTGGCTTCCAAATTGATTATGATCAAATCCCTTCTGCGATGGCGATTCCTGTGTTTGGGATGTTCGTAGGTTTATTAATCGCAGTGTTTTATAGCTATCGTAAACCACGAGAATATCGTGACATTCATGTCGAAGAACAACCACAAAGCATTTCGGGTGAAATGGGTGTTCAAGAAGGTTCTGCGAGACCGGAGGTTTCTAAATTTACGATTTATATGGCGGGGGGGGCTGTTTTAGCAACGCTTGCAGTGCAATTGTATTCTGATTCGATGATTTTAGCTGGTTTAGTCGGTGTGGCGATCCTAAGCTGTGCAGGTATTTTCAAGTGGAAAGAAGCTGACGATGTCATCATTACTGGTATGCGTATGATGGCACTCGTGGGTTTTATTATGATCGCAGCACAAGGTTTTGCAGCAGTGATCGGCGCTACTGGTCAGGTTCCAACGCTAGTTGAGGCTTCAGTCGCATGGATTGGTGATAGTCAAGGTTGGGCAGCATTCTGGATGTTACTCATCGGATTGTTAATTACACTAGGTATAGGATCATCATTCTCCACAGTGCCAATTCTTGCAATCATTTATGTCCCATTATGTATTCAGTTTGGTTTTAGTCCAGCAGCAACAATTGCGCTCATAGGTACTGCTGCAGCTCTAGGTGATGCAGGCTCTCCAGCTTCAGACTCGACTTTAGGACCAACATCAGGCTTGAATATGGATGGTCAACATGATCATATGAAAGACAGTGTGATTCCGACATTTATTCATTTCAATATTCCATTGATGATTTTTGGTTGGATCGCGGCAATGGTGCTATAACTACATTTAAAAAATGATTGAATAAAAGGCGATTAATATAATCGCCTTTTTTATTTTAAATCAGATTAAAATAGTAGGATTAAATAAAAATTCCGAGTAAAATAATATGATTAATAGGTTATTTAAAATAATTGATGGTTTTATAATTGACTAAATTGGTATGATTTAAAATAAATTATTATTATAATCAGTTGTTTATAAATAAAATATATTTTATTTAGTTTTTGAGAGTTGCATATTAATTTTTGGCATGTTTATTATATTTAAATAGTGATTTATTTAGATATTTCTTTCAGAGGTTATAATAATGTTAAATAAAATTTCACTGATTGTTTTAGTTGGGATGTCAGCAAATGCACTGGCAGGAGAATGGCAACTTAAGGTAGGTGCATCTGCAATTTCTCCAACGCAAGATACCACTGTGGCTGCTCTAGGAGGAGCTAAAGTGGAAGCCGATGATGAATTTGCTTTTACCCCTTCGGTGGAATATTTCTTTAATGATCAAATTTCTGCTGAATTATTATTAGCGACTCCAGTTCGCCATGATGTTTTGATTAATGGCGCTGATGCAGTGACGATTAAACATTTACCACCAACACTGACTGCGAAATATCATTTTAAAAATACCTCGCGATTTACACCTTATGTTGGTCTTGGTGCAACAGCATTTATTGCTTGGGATGAGCAAGGCGTTCAAAGTGTAAAAGAAGATTTTGGTTATGCAGCGCAGTTAGGTTTCAATTTCCAACCAGCTGATGCAAAAAACTGGGGTGTATTTGCTGACGTACGTTATGCAGATTTGAACCCTGAAGTGACTGTAGATGGAACAACAAAGTTCAAGCTAGATATAGATCCAGTCATCTATAGCATTGGTTACAGCTACAAATTCTAAAAATAAAGTTGCGCCTAGCCCTATTATTCAATAGGGCTTTTTTTATGTGTTGTACTATAACAGGTAGAAAATACCATATAAAAAAACAATTTTTTTCAATAATCTAGAAAGCTCATAACAGAGTAGTATGCATGAAGAACCAATTCATAAAACTCATCATTGTGCTGGCTGCATGTGGAAGTGTTCCAGTATTTGCAGCGAGTTTTGATTGCAAAAAAGCGCAGTCCGAAACTGAGAAAGCTGTTTGTGAACATCGTATCCTGAATGATGCAGATGTTAAAATGGCTGCCACTTATCAAATTCTTCGTCGTTTACTACCGATGGGAATGCGATCAATCATTCAGAATGAACAAGTCAAATGGCTGGAATTACGTGATCAATGCCAAGCAAATTTGCAATGCTTAAATCATGTCTATCAAATGCGTCAGCAAAAACTAGAAATACATCTTGATCGAATTTACAAACAAGGTCCTTTTTAAAAAAAATTAATTTTGACCATTGAAAAAATTAGAAGCTACACCATTCATTAAGCATTCAAAAAAATTGTTTTGATGTGTTTAAGGAGTAGTTTATGAGCGAGCAGAATACACAAAAACATAGTTTCCAAGCGGAAGTTGCTCAGCTTTTACATTTAGTGACGCATTCACTTTATTCAAATCCAGAAATTTTCCTTCGTGAGCTAATTTCAAACGCTTCAGACGCTTGTGATAAATTACGTTTTGAAGGGATTAATCATCCTGAATACTATGAAAATGATCCAGATTTACGTGTACGCGTACAATTGGATAAAGATAATAAAACCATCACCATTTCAGACAACGGTATTGGTTTAAGCCAACAAGAAGCTATTGATAATTTGGGTACGATTGCTAAATCTGGTACTAAAGACTTTATGTCTAAATTAACTGGTGATCAAAAGTCAGATGCACAGTTAATTGGTCAGTTTGGTGTCGGTTTTTATTCTGGCTTTATTGTCGCTGATAAAATCACAGTTGAATCACGTCGTGCAGGGGCTGAAGCTTCAGAAGGTGTACGTTGGATCAGTGGTGGTACAGGCGAATTTGAAGTTGAGCAAATTACAAAAGAAGGTCGCGGTACAGATATTATTCTATACTTGCGCGAAGACGCATTAGATTATTTGCAAAGTTATAAAGTAAAGCAAATTATCAATAAATATTCAGACCATATCAGTTTACCAATTCAAATGGAAAAAGAGGTATGGCAACAAGAAGAAGCAGCTGAGGGAGAAGAAGCCAAACCAGGCCAGTATGTCAAAACGGGTGAATGGGAGGCGATTAATTCTGCCAGCGCATTGTGGACACGTAGTAAGAATGACATTACTGAAGAACAGTATATTGAGTTTTATAAAAACTTAAGTCACGACTTTGAAGCACCGATTACTTGGGCGCATAACCGTGTAGAAGGGAGCACTGAATATACGCAATTACTGTATATCCCAAGTAAAGCACCGCACAACATTTTCTCACGGGAAGCGAAAGCAGGTATCAAGCTCTATGTGAAACGTGTCTTCATCATGGATGATGCAGATAATCTCATCCCGAACTATTTACGTTTCGTACAAGGTGTTGTGGATAGCGCAGACTTACCGTTAAATGTGAGTCGTGAATTACTTCAAGAAAGTCGAGATGTTAAAACCATCCGTGAAGGCAACACACGTCGAATCTTAACAACTTTAGATACTTTAGCTAAATCTGAAGATGAAGCAGATCAAGAGAAATTTAAGAAGTTTTATGCTGAGTTTGGGTCTGTCTTAAAAGAAGGTTTGGGTGAAGATTTCACCAATCGTGACCGAATTTTGAAGCTTCTACGCTTTGCAACTTCAAACAATGATGAGGTCACTACTTCATTGGCTGACTACAAAGCAGCAATGAAAGAAGGTCAAAAGGCGATTTATTATGTAACGGCGGAAAGCTTAGCCGCTGCTAAAAACTCGCCACAACTTGAGTTATTCAAGAAAAAAGGCATCGATGTTCTGCTAATGACTGAACGTGTAGATGAATGGGCAATGGAATTTGTTCATGAGTTTGACGGGACACCAATGCAGAATGTCGCAAAAGGTGCTGTAGACTTAGGTGATTTACAGGATGCTGAAGAGAAAAAAGCATTAGAAGCGGCAGCTGAGCAGTTTAAACCAGTGGTTGAAAAGCTGTCTGAGTCATTAAAAGACAAAACCAAAGAAGTGCGCGTAACCACTCGTTTGGTTGATTCTCCAGCGTGTCTGGTGACTGGTGAAGGCGAATTGTCTCCACAGTTGATTCGCATGTTAAAACAAGCAGGTCAAGCAGTCCCAGAAAGCAAGCCAATTTTAGAGATTAACCCTGAGCATCCATTAGTGAAAAAATTGGAAGGTTCAGCACAATTTGACGATCTTGCAAATGTGATTTTTGATCAAGCGATGATTGCGGAAGGTGGTTTACCAGAAGATCCAGCTGCATATTTAAAACGCATTAACAGCTTATTATTGAAATAAGCGCATATTTTAAATTGTGATCGAAAGCCTATCTTCGGATAGGCTTTTTTAATGCAGCGCCGTCGTAGGATGCAAAAGGAGCTATTTAAGCTTTGGGTTAAACTAGATAAATTTTTTCGATGTTGATGATAAAAAAATACGTCCAAGTTTCGATTTGTAAAACATATCAAAAAATAATAATTAATCTATAATAACGATCATTAAATATTGGGAATATTCTATGAAAACTTCAATGATGCTCGCATTTAGCATGTTTTGTTTGAGCTTAACCAATGTCACTTATGCAGAACAAGATGTGAAGAAAATTGTTCGAAATGATCGTGTAACCGTAGTGAAGCACCAAATTCCACAATTTGATATTAATCCTTTTGTGGATAGTAAACGTATCACACGCACAGATCGCGTCGGTTATGTTTTACCTAAAACTGAAGCTGAAGCATCTCCTAAAAAAACACGTATTACACGTAATGATCGTATCGTGATTCAAAAGCCTGTCATTTGAGAATCTAAGATCCAAAAAAAGCCCATCAATGATGGGCTTTTTTATGACTATTATCGAGCGCTAAAATCTAGCTTCAAGACGAACTAAAGCACGAGGATAGTGTGATCGATCTTCACGCTTGTCATTAAAATAGTTAAGATCACCTTGAACAAAGAACCATTCGCGGAATAAGGGTTGGCGCCAAGAAACAAAAGGTCCCCAACTGTTCATACGTAAATCATCTTCGTTGTAATAACCGCCTACATACATACCGTAGTTAAAGCGGTTATCATGGAAAAACTGATGTTGGCGATAGGTACGATTATCCCAAGTCCAATCATCATCCTGCTCATCCGCATAAGTTAGATAAAGCTGATTTGAAATAAATGCTTCATTTGGACGTGCTTGGGTGAGTTCCAAATTGGTTCTTAGATAATTTTCACTATCTATACCATAACGATAGATTTGTTCAGCATGAAAGGAAAAATCATTCCCGAGAGTCCAATCTTTTTTTGCCTTTAAGCGGGCATAAATGTCATCTCCAGATCGGATACCTACATCAGCATCTAAATCGAAAGGTAATTTATCAGACAGTTGTGACCAACGTAAGGCGATAGAACTGTTATCTTCACGGATTCGCTTAGTGTCGACATTTTTGTCGGGATCACCAGCGGGATTTTCATTGGTAATGGCAATATTGTTGTCAATTTCATTATCCAGTGAATCATCACCAAAGACTAAACTTAATTTACGCTCTAAGGTTGGTAAGTCGATTTTACCGCGTATACGTGGCTTGAATTCGTAATCATCATACTTATTCCATTTATTATCAAAGATTACACGTAGCGTTGCTTTGGCGGTTTCATCTTCATAACCTTCACCAAACCAACCATCGATTCGCTGTGCAGTTCGGTCTGCCCATTGGCGAATCGATTTTTGACGTCGGTCAATCCATGATAAATCTTCAGTCATTTGGGTCGGAGCGTATATTTTTTTATTGGATTGTTCTGGGAATAGTGTCGGCGTTGCATCAACCATGCGAGGAACGTAGTTAATCCAACCTAAGCTATTTTCATCCGATGTTGGCCAGTCTTTTTGTTGAAATTCTAAAGGATAGTCTAAAGTAGGGAATTCGCTACTGACACTAATTTCATCTGTTTGATAAGGATCAGTCAAGTGATCTATCTGATCTTGGCTATACACGAAAGTACTTAAAAAGCTACAACTTAAGACAAGACTTAAGGTTGACGGTTTGAATTGCTGCATGATTCTTTTCATATTCGCTCTAAGTCATTTTCATTGTTAAGCCACTGAATTTATTTATAAAATTAAAAATGGGCTTAAGCATCGTGATATTATTAAAAATCAATGTTTGATCTATTCTAATGAATTGTTCAACAAAATTCACAATAAACAACAATGAATTTATAGTCATTTAAAATTAGAACAGATAATGAGAAGACTTAAAACTCAAATAATTTTATTAAATAATTGTTTTATAGATAAAAAAAGACCTCCTTGGGGAAAGAGGTCTATAAAAATTTACCATGTATAGAGTCATGCAGTGAATCTATACATGAAGTATATTCAGTTCCGATTCACTTGAATAGGCTTGTTTATGCAACGCTGAATTCTATTTTTATAACAGTCTAAATATGGCTTAAGTCATGCAAGCTTAAGCCCGTATTTAGGTTGTCGAAGGTGTTTTATGATTTGCTTGGTGGTACTTCACAATGCTCATCAGTACAAGTTTCTGCATCTTCAACAGTGGGTTGATCTGTTTGTTCATTGGTAGTTGTTAATACTTTGTTGATCACATCTTGGAAGACTTGAGTCGGTTGAGCACCAGCTAAAGCCACACGCTGATCGAATACAAAGAATGGTACGCCAGTCACTTTCAATTGATCACGTGCAAGTTCTTCATCAAATTGGACAAAATCGGCATATTGATCAGAATCCAAAATATCATCCACTTCAACTGGATTTAAACCAATGCGCGAAGCAACATCTTCGAGGGTTTCACGCTCGCCAATGGCTAAACCTTGGGTCATATAGCTATAGAAAAAGGCTTCTTTTGCTTCCGAACCCAATCCTAAGCTTTGTGCATGATGAATAATTCGATGGGCGTTAAATGTATTCCCTGAGTTGGCATTTTCCCAATTGAACTCGATGCCTTCTGCTTTTGCCATTTCCGCAATATTGCGTTGCATTTCTTCAACTTCAGCGACAGTACGCCCATATTTCAATGCCAAACGTTCGCTATTTGAGACTTCTTGACGTGGTGGTGCATCAGGATCTAACTGGAAACTGTGCCAATGGACTTCAAGTTCTACACCAGTTGCAGCAGCTGCTGCTTCTAAACGTTTTTTTCCGATATAGCAAAAAGGGCATACTACATCTGACCACACATCTACACGCATAAAAAATCTCTAATCATCATTTATGAATCTATAGTGTGGGCAATGACAACAAAATTAAAGGTCTAAATCTGAAACGCAGAGTTTCAATCCGATATATTTCTGTCGAAAATATGAATTTTGCGTAATAAATTATTGAAACTTGATCACAGAATCACGAATAAATCGACAAAATCACAGCAATATCCACTAAATTCATTCCTAATTCTGCTTAAAAAATATGCTATACAATACACATCATGTGCTTGTCATTGTTCGCAAGTGATTCATTACTCAAACAAAAAAAGGATAGGAGTTTGAGATGCGCGGAATTTTAGCGGTGGTTATCGTCATGGTGACCTTATTATTTGGTTATTGTGCCTACGCGCAAAATGAAAAAAATGATGAAGTGCAACGTCAACAATTTGATTTGGTGATGACAGAAAAAATTGAGCAGCTTTATGTTCAAGCGAAGGATTGGAAGACCCCTCTGAATTTTAAAGTTGAAGATGAGCGTTTGGATGGTGACTATAAAGTACTTTCTGAATTTATTTTGAAGTACTGGGTAGACAATATTGAATCACGAAATATGTATTTACGTGAGTTAGATCAAGCCAAGTGGGATGAGTTTCTGAACGTTCGTCGCCTAGAATTAGATAAAAAGAATAAATATCAAGACACCGAAAAGATGTTTGTCCAAGTGAAAAAAATTCAATCTGAATATCAAACGCGTGACCAACAAATTTATGCGACAGCTTTACAAGCGCTTGATGCTTTGGAGATGAAAGCAGACTTGCGTGAGCCAATGAAAGAAAAGTTAAAATTCAGCCGACAGCATAATAATGATCAAGCTTTGTTTGCTTTAGAACTTAAGATCACAAAAAAAGCTGAAGAGATGTTTGAGTTTTTGAAGAATCATGACTGGCAACGCCGTAATGAAATGATCCTATTTAAAAGTGATCTCAGTGTGAATCGTTTTAACGAGTTATATCGTGAATTAAATCAATTACAACGAGAAATTGATCAGTTAAAAAATCAAAATGCCGAGGTGATTGAAGCACAAACAGTGAATCAAAGTCCAAGTTCAGAGCCTGCTGTTCAGCAAGAAACGAAATAAACACTCTTTCTTGGCTGTTTCTTTCAGCGTGGTTATAAAAAAAGGATGCCTGCTTTACTCACGGAGTAAGGCAGAAAAGGCTTTACTTGAAAGTAAATGTACATCATGAACATGCTCAATTTTAGGATTAATATGCGCTTTTTCTTTCCATTGATCTAAGGTGATACCATTATCGAGTACTTTTTTGTCATATAAATAGTTTGGAATTAAACTTGGCAATGTCACGCGATAATCTCGTGGAATTTGTCCTACTGCATGTTCTAATAAATCAAACAAGATGGTCGTACAATTACTGATATAGGTGTTATACCAAACTGGGGTATGATTTAGCCGATTGGCTTTGTTCAGGAACTCTAAAAAACAACATCTGAATTTCGGTTTGATTCATTTGAATTGGATAAATATAGACGTCTTCTTCACGAATATTTGAGCGGGTATAAATCAAATCATTTTCATCGCCTACGACCAGTGCCAATTCATACTGCCGAAAAAACCCACCAATGGTGGAGAATCCTTCATCTTTTTCCTGACGAACTTCTAAAGAAAATGCGAGATGTTTACCATCATCAAAACCAAATGTAATAAAAACATGCGCAATAGGACCTTGCATAAAATGTGATACCACTAAATCTATACGATCTAACTTTTCTAAATCATATTGACGTGTTTCCCATTGAATGTCGTAGTCATTATCACTGCGCCAAATGAAGTTGCGAATGTTTTGGATTTCGACTTTGCCATCTTTAAATTGGAGTTGAATGACTTTTTCGGTTTCATCTTGCCATATACGGTCATTTTGGGGTTCTAAGGAAAAAAGCTAATCATGGCAATCAAAAAAATAACCAAATACGCCCATGTGAAATAGGGCTTATAGCTGTGTTGCTTGAAATGGAATATGCCTGTAATGATGGCAAGCCCAACCCAAAACAAGATCAGTACATAAGTAGAAATGGCATTAACAGGCTGATGTGTCCAAATGAATAAAATTGTCCAAATAGCACTGAGAGAGATAAACAAGATGAAAAGGGCATTTCTAATATTTGTAATCATACGCCGTACTTTTCGATGTTTTTCTTTTATAAACAATATTGACCTTTGCCTGAAGCGCAAATTTGTAAAAGAGGATAAAGTATCTAATTCGCTTGTTGAAGTGTGAATATCTTCAGAGGAATGTGCGAACACATTCCTGCTGAATTTTGGAAAATTAAGCTGCTTTTTTAAACCAAGAGAAAAAGCCTTTTTTCTCAGCTTTTTCTGTCGCTTTTACATTAGCTTCAGCTTTTACAGCTTCAACTTTTGCTTGAGCAGGTTCAGCTGTTTGTTGAGCTGTTTGAGCAGCAATAGTTTTTACTTGAGCTTTAAGGGCAGCAGCAGGAGATACGATTTTAGCAGCCATAGCAGATGCAGAAGTAGCAACGATTGCAGTTGCAAGGATAGTTTTAAGCATGTTCATTGTACGCCCTGTTGGAGAAAGGAGAATGTATCAGGCGATATGACACGCTTATGAGTTTTAAGTTGGTGATGAATAAGGTTTTAATGGTTGAATATTCAAATAATTTTACAAAGGGATAACATTTAATAGATTATCGCTAAACTAAGCTCAATTTTTACTGAATAGATATTGTTTTTAGAAGCTAATGTTGGTATATCCTATTTATAAATAAAACGTACTTTGATACGTTGTAATTTTTTAGTACAATTTGGCATCTTGAATTTGGAGGGTAGTGCAATGAATGTTCTATTTCCAATGATTTTTATATTCTTTTTGACTGTTCTATTAGGTGTGTTTTATTTTTATAGAAAGTACAATAAATTCACACGCTTAGATAAAAATATTAAATTAGTAGCTAATATCTCAGTTAACGGAGCTAAACGTGATTTGCAAGATGTTCGTAGTTCTTTGAAAAATTTAAGAGAACAGACAAATAATATTTAATTTTTAGGATTTAGCTTTGGCTTTATTATATTTATTACCCATCATTTTGATGGGTTTTATTTATCTTTATTACTGTCCAGTTCATCTTCATAAATTTAGGCAGTCAGAAGGTCAATTATTATATTTCAGAAGTTTTTTTTATGGGATTATTTTTTTCTTAATATCAGTATTTATTCAAAAGATTTTAATTTTTTTTGGTTACTATATTATTTTTTCAAAAGTATTAAATGGATTGTTAGTTATTCAATCGCAAGAATATTTTTTATTTTACCTTAACACTCTGTTTGTATCGATTATATTAGAATTTGTTATAATAATTTGGTTTTATCTTGTTGTTTTTGGAGGTATTTTTGTTTCCCTGTTGTCTAAAACCATAAAACAGCGAAAAATAGACGTAGAAAATGCAACCGATGAAAAACTTTATGATTTAGCTAAGGAGCTATGGGGGAAAACAAAAGCGAATTTCAAAACCTTATTATTGTTTGAATCTTTGGATGATGAGCTAGATCGAATTTTATTAGAGAGTGTAATTGATGAAAAATCTTTAATCTTGCATATGAAAGATCGTAAGTTTTATATCGGTTTTGTTCAGTTTTATAAAACTGAAATTAAGAGTAGGGAAGAGTTAGAAGCTATTAAATTTGTGCCATTGAGAAGTGGTTATAGAGATAAAGATGATTTAACTGTAAAAATAACTACAGAATATGATGAAAATAGTGTTTATCAAATTGTTTTATTGAAAGAAAATATTATCTCAGCTACTTATTATAATAAGCAAATATTTGATGATTTTATGAAGAAAAAGACCGAAAAGAATCCTAATATTTTTAAGAAAATATTAAAAAAAACCCCGCAATAAGCGGGGTTTTCTTCTCTCACGTATTTAAGAATTAAACACGTTCAATAATCGTTGCAATACCTTGACCTAAACCAATACACATCGTCGCAAGACCGATTTGTGTATCTTGTTGTTCCATCACGTTCAACAACGTCGTTGTGATACGTGCACCAGAACAGCCCAATGGGTGACCAAGCGCAATCGCACCACCGTTTAAGTTCACGATGTCTTGTTTGTCATGTAAACCTAGACCTTTCAATACTGAAAGACCTTGAGCAGCAAATGCTTCGTTTAACTCAACAGTTTGAATGTCGCCAATGCTCAGGCCAGCACGTTTAAGCGCTTTTTGAGTTGCTGGAACTGGACCATAACCCATGATCGCAGCATCACAACCTGCAACCGCCATAGAACGGATAACAGCACGTGGCTTGAGACCTAATGCTTGTGCACGCTCAGCAGACATCAATAACATTGCAGATGCACCATCAGACAACGCTGATGATGTAGCAGCAGTCACTGTACCGCCTTTAGGGTCAAACACAGGACGTAACGCTTTAAATGCTTCAAGGTTCGCATCTGGACGAATCACTTCATCTACATCGCATAGGATTTTGAAGCCATTTGCATCATGACCTTCAACACCAATGATTTCGTTTTTGAAACGACCTTCTTGAGTAGCAGCCCAAGCACGACGGTGAGATTCAACACCAAAAGCGTCTTGCTCTTCACGGCTAATGCCATTCATACGGCCTAACATTTCAGCCGTTAAGCCCATCATGTTAGATGCTTTCGCATAATGTTTAGATGCTTGTGGGTTCAAGTCGATGCCGTGCATCATGCCAACGTGACCCATGTGCTCTACACCACCAATGATGAAGATATCACCTTGGTTAGTCGCAATTTGAGCAGCTGCGGTATGAATTGCTTGCATTGAAGAACCACAAAGACGGTTAACAGTTTGACCTGCAACAGTTTTTGGTAAGTCTGCCAATAACACGATGTTACGACCGATGTTCATGCCTTGCTCTAGAGTCTGGTTCACACAACCCCAGATCACATCTTCAACTTCGTTCACATCAAACTGGTTACGAGCAACCAATGCACGAACTAATTCAGCAGATAAGTTATCGGCACGTACATTGCGGAACATACCATTTTTGGTTTTACCCATTGCTGAACGTACGCCATCAACGATGACAACGTCACGTGGATTTAAAGTAGCCATTCACGTTGCTCCTTAACCGTAGAATTTTTTATTGTTAGCAGCCATGTCACGCAACATTTGTGGCGCTTCATAAGCCTTACCTAAATGCGCATACTTGTCGCAAAGCGCAACATACTCAGCTACACCAGTTTGATCGATGTAACGGCATGGACCACCACGGAATGGAGGGAAGCCTACACCCATGATCATTGCCATATCTGCTTCGTTTGGTGTTGCAACGATGTTGTCTTCTAAGCAACGAACAGTTTCGTTACAGAAAGCAATCATCATACGGTCAATGATCTCTTGAGGATCAAATTCACGTTTTTCACCAGTCACGACAGAAGCAATTACGTCATACGCTGTTGGATCAACAGTTTTTGCTTTCTTGCCTTTCTTGTCCAATTCATATTTGTAGAAACCAACATCGTTCTTTTGACCAAGACGTTGTGCTTCATACATTGTTTGGATTGAACCTTTGAAATCAGGCTTCATACGGTCAGGGAAACCTTCAGCCATCACTTCTGCACCGTGAACGCCAGTATCAATACCGACAACGTCCATTAAGTATGCAGGACCCATTGGCCAGCCAAATTTTTCCATTACTTTGTCGACTTGTTGGAAGTCGGCGCCGTCTTTAAGAAGAAGGTCAAACGCACCAAAGTAAGGGAACAATACGCGGTTTACAAGGAAGCCCGGGCAGTCGTTTACAACGATAGGAGTTTTACCCATTTTTTGAGCGAGTACGACAGTCGTTGCAATCGCTTCAGGTGAAGTTTTTTCACCACGAATGACTTCAACCAAAGGCATCATATGCACTGGGTTAAAGAAGTGCATCCCTACAAAGTTCTCAGGACGTTCTAGGTTTTCAGCCAAACGCGTGATTGAGATCGTAGAAGTGTTTGATGCAATGATCGTGTTTTCACGTACTTTAGATTCAGTTTCTTTGAGTACGATGCCTTTCACTTTCGGGTTTTCAGTTACCGCTTCGATTACGATATCGACTTCTTTAAACTCATCATAGCTTAATGTCGGACGGATACGTGCAAGCGTTTCACCCATTTGAGCAGGCTTGATTTTCTTACGTTCAACTTGTTTAGTTAGGAGACCGTTTGCTTCTTTCATTCCTAAAGCAAGTTGTGGGTTACCAATATCTTTCATGATAATTGGTGTGCCTTTGCTTGCCGCTTGATAAGCAATACCACCACCCATGATACCTGCACCAAGTACTGCAGCTTGATTTACAGGGTGAGCGCCTTGTTCATATTTTTTCGAAGTTTTCTTCACAACTTGGTCGTTGATGAATAGACCAATCAACGCCCCTGCTTGTGGCGTTACCGCTGCTTTTGCAAAGTGTTCAGCTTCTTGGCGAAGTGCACCAGCACGATCTAAGCTCGAGCCTGCTTGCATAGAATCAAGCAATAATTTTGGCGCAGGGTATTGTGCAGGATTAGCTTTCGCAAGTACCACACCTTTAGATGAGTTGAAAGCCATCATTTGTTCTAATGGATTCAACTTAATTGGATCTAATTTTTCTTGACGCTTCGCTTTCCAGTCTAAACGACCTTCGATTGCTTGTTTAACGATAGAGATCGCAGCATCTTGTAATTTATCAGCAGCGACCACAGCATCGACAGCACCATCTTTAAGTGCAGCAGGCGCTTTTTTCGGGTTCGCCATTGCCATCCATTCAACAGCGTTATCGATACCGATTACACGGCTTAGACGAACAGTACCACCGAAACCAGGAATGATCCCAAGTTTAATTTCTGGAAGACCAACTTGTGCTGATTCTGACATCACGCGATAGTCACACACCAAGCACATTTCAAAACCGCCGCCCAATGCCATACCATTGATTGCAGCAACTTTAGGAATATTTAAATCTTCGAATGAGTTGAAGATTTCATGAACAGGCATCGCCCAATCTACAATGACTTGTTCGCCTTGCGCAAAGTTTTCACCAAACTCAGTGATGTCTGCACCAACGATAAAAGTAGATTTACCAGATGTAACGATAAGACCTTTAATCTCAGCGTTTGATTGAACAGCAGCAATTGCAGCTTTAAAGTCGTCAATTGTTGCGCGGTTGAATTTATTAACCGACTCACCTTGTAAGTCAAAGCGGAATTCTGCAATTCCGTCCGAAAGCATTTGGACGGTAATGGCATTGCCAGCGTGGATCATGCCCTGATCTCCTTTTTTTTGGAGGACTTCTAAGTTGATGTTGTGAAGCAAGTGCGTATTTCCTGCGCACATTAAAGCTTCGCTAATCTTACGATAACTATATCGAAAAAGAACATAACAAGTTGTATCAAGCCGTGACGCAATGGTCATCTATTTATTGCACCAGCATGCATTATAAAACAGCAGATGCGAATGTAGAGTTTGTTCTTCTTACAATAAAGCGATTGTTTCAATTGGCATTTTATTTAAAAACACTTCAACTTATATCTGGGGTAGGTAGGTAATTTCAAGTTATTTTGCACTTTAAATTTCGTCATAAAAGTCAATAAACTGAAATATAAAGCCATCAAAAGTCTATTTGTAGAACACAATGTTTCGTTGTTTGGGGTAGTCGTTATACAATTTACGTGATTATCTATACACCTAAATTGGAACAATTCACTTCCAATTTAGGTGCAGCATCTCTTCATTTAACCCGCTAACCAAAGATAAACCGAGTCAATCAATGATCAAGTGGATTATTCTCGCGATATTCATCATATCGGCACTGTATATTCAACGTCGTGGAAAAGTACGACATTCGTTCTATCGTCAATTCTTTGATCATTCGACCATTTTGGCACCTATTAATTTTTTTATGTATATGTTCTCTAAGGTACCAA
Organism: Acinetobacter sp. ANC_7553; assembly: GCF_056779895.1. Classification (NCBI taxonomy): domain Bacteria; kingdom Pseudomonadati; phylum Pseudomonadota; class Gammaproteobacteria; order Moraxellales; family Moraxellaceae; genus Acinetobacter; species Acinetobacter sp. ANC_7553. Next base: position 30,255 of record NZ_JBWYIV010000008.1, read on the forward strand.
ACCAGCCTTATATCGACACACAGCATTTTAAAGATTTAAAAGTGTTAGATGAAAATTGGGAAATGATTCGTGATGAAGCCAAAGCTTTATATGAGCAGGGTGGGATCAAAGCCTCTGAAAAATATGATGACCTAGGCTTTAATTCATTTTTTAAAACTGGTTGGAAGCGTTTTTATTTAAAATGGTATGACTCTGCACATCCTTCAGCAGCGGAACTGTGCCCTAAAACGACAGCATTGCTTAAAACATTGCCAACCATTAAAGCGGCGATGTTTACTGAGCTTGCTCCTGATAGTCGATTGGTTCGTCATCGTGATCCTTATGCGGGATCTTTACGCTATCATTTAGGGTTGTTGACGCCAAATGATGATCGTTGCTTTATTGATGTAGATGGTCAGCGATATTCATGGAGAGATGGTGAAAGCGTTGTGTTTGATGAAACCTACATTCATTATGCAGAAAACACGACGGATCAAAATCGTATTATTTTCTTTGCTGATGTAGAGCGTCCTTTAAAGACACGTTGGATGGAACGGTTTAATCATTGGTTTGGTAAAAATGTAATGACTGCGGCAAGTTCACCGAATGAAGCAGGGGATCAAACGGGTGGTCTGAACAAAGCATTTGGTTATATTTATCGCTTGCGTGTGAAAGCAAAAGCACTGAAAGCGAAGAACCGTCAGTTATATTACTTTTTAAAATGGTTCTTGATGTTAGGGATATTCTTCCTGATTTTTATTCGACCTTATGTGTTTTAAGAGTATTCAGATCAAAATGCGCCTAAGGGCGCATTTTTTAATTTTACTTAAAATGATGTAAATTAAAATTGAGAAGTTGTTCAATAAAAGCTATGCTTTTGTGTGTAAAATATACAAAAGAAAATTCAAATGAATCTCAAAAAAACAATATTGGCTCTAAGTGTTTTACCGTTTTTTTTAAGTGCCTGTGGCGGCGGTGGGTCGGGAGATTCGTATGAATCATCACCGAGTACACAATTTCGAAACGGTGATCAACTCTATTCAATTTACTATAATTCCAATGATCGATTCGGCTTAAATTATATTGAATTTCAAAATGGACAATTTACTTATACGGATAGTTTTAAACCGTTGAATAGTGTGATTGTGACGCGAAATCGTATCTATCAAACCTATGATCAAGCCCAAAATACGCTCAGTGTGAATAGTCCTAGTCATTGGACGATGAATATCATTGGTGACATCCAAACGGATATCGAAATGGAGCGTGTAAACCTATCGGGTAAAAATGTTTTTGATACAGTTTTACCAGGTTATCGCAACATTGATCGAAATGATTTGAACCCTAATGTGAGATTGTTTATTGCCAAAGATGGTCTTAAAAATTTTTCTTCAGGTAGCTATTGTTATAGAAAGAAAGCAGAACAAAACCGAGTAGATTATTTACAACTCTATCCAAACACGAGTGAACCATTGGAAGAGAGTTTTAACCAATTTTATGAAGATAACTTGCTGTATCTTGATCTTTTAAATGACAAAAATCCAATTGTTAAATTTCAACTTGCTAAAGATCGTTGGATGGGTATGAATTTTAGCAGTATTTTTGACACCAGTATGAAGATTAGTTTAGATGATTCAACAGCCATTGAATTTGAAAGCAAACTATATCCTGCTGAATATCATCAAACTTTGAAGCGTACGACTGATGATGAATATAAGCTCTATGAAAAATTGTTAATGAACGATGATGTTGCAGAAAATAGACAGCGTTATCAGTTATTAATGGCAAATATTGAAAAAGGGTGTACGTATTATAATAAAACGGCAGCAGAATCCTTTATCACGATTCCTGGATTAAGATGATTTGTTTAAAAAAAGCCCATAATGGGCTTTTTTATTGATTGATGATCGAGAGCTGACCGTCTTTGCAATCCAGCTTGAGATGAAGTTGATCTGGATGCTTTAGAAAGTAGATTGCAATAATGGGTTCTAGGTCGGTTCTCATTTTACGTGCTAAATGACGTGCCCCAAAGCGGATATCATGACCCTGATAGAAATATGCTTTGGCAAGGTCTGATAAATGAACCTGACGTTTTTGATGTTGCAAACGAATGTTGAGTTTTTCCAGTTCAATATCAACCAATTTAGGGAGTGCATCATCTTGAACAGGTTGATAATGAAGGACACGATCAATTCGATTCAGAAATTCGGGATCAAAACTGCTATGCAGTATTTTTTCAATAATGGCTTTCGTGGGTAGGCGTTTTAAACATAGATTCTGAAGTTTTTGCGGTAAAACATTTAATTTATCTAAATATTGTTGTGCTGCGCGTGCTCCTGCATTACTGGTCATAAAAATCATACAATTACGAAAATCAATCGTTTTTGTTCCAGCAGTAAGGGTTAGGCGACCTGTATCCAACACATTCATTAAGCCACGAATCACTTCGGGAGAGGCTTTTTCAAGTTCATCAAACAGCATAATGCCAGGACGGGTATGAGAGCCATTAATCGCAGTTTCATCGAATAAACTATGACCTTCTTTTGAACCGACATATCCGGGCGGAGCGCCTGTTAAAGCGGCTGCATAATGTTCTTGAGCCAGTGTATTCATATCGATACGACAAAACGCATCAGGACGACCATAAATCGCTTCAGCAATCAAACGAACAGTCTCTGTTTTACCAACACCTGTTGGTCCAAGCATCAAGGTGACGGACAAAGGGCGTTCAGGACTTGAAAAGTCAGCTTTGACTACGTGAAGCAGTTTTTCGATTTCATCTAAGGCTGGATTTTGCCCAATGATACGATCACGCAATAACTGCATCACTTTGGCTGGTTCAAAATGAAAGCGAGACTTTCCAATGAGTCGATCTTTTTCTGAAGGACTATGGGATGAGAGTGCAGGTTGTATGGCGTGAAAAGCACGATCGGTCGCAGTCATGTTGGCGCATCCATGAATGAATCAGTTGAAAAGCATATCAAACTTGAATTTAACAACTCAGACTTTTTAACAATCAGCTGATTATAAAATCTGCGATCATTGCCCTGAACTGTTGGATCAACAAGGTTTTAAAATCGTCTACCGAAATGCACTTGAAATAGAGCGCGTTACCATCACAATAAGCTCATGCTGTTGCATGAATGACTGACTCTACATTAAAGGCTGCTTGTGAACGAAAACGCACGTGAACACATTGAAAAAATCTTAACCAATCTTACGACTTTGCCTGGTGTCTATCGCATGTTAGGTAAAGATGGAGAGTTGTTGTATGTGGGAAAAGCCAAGAATTTAAAAAATCGTGTTTCTAGCTATTTTGTTAAAACCATTGAGCATCCCAAAACACAGGCTTTAGTTGCCCGCATTCATGATATTGAAACCATGGTGGTCCGCTCAGAAACGGAAGCATTACTTCTTGAACAAAACTTAATTAAGCTTCATCGACCGCCGTATAACATCATGCTGCGAGATGATAAATCTTACGTCTATATTTTTGTGTCCAGTGATAAGCCTTATCCACGTATTGCAGCAGGTCGTGGTAAGGGGAAACATCAAGCAGGTAAATTTTTTGGACCTTATCCAAGTGCCTATAATGCACGTGATACATTGGTGGTCTTACAAAAATTATTCAATGTCCGCCAATGTGAAAATAGTTATTTTGCGCAACGTAAAAGACCGTGTTTGCAGTATCAAATTAAACGTTGCTCAGCTCCATGTGTGGGCATGATATCACCTGAAGACTATAAAGATGATGTCGATAACTCTATTCGTTTTTTACAAGGGGACACACGTGAGCTTAATCAAGAATTAATTGCCAAGATGGAAGCGGCAGCAGAAGCTCTCGAATTTGAAAAAGCCGTTTTTTATCGTGATCGGATGGCATTATTGCGTGATGTCCAAACGCAACAAGCGATTTATAAAGTCAAAGGTGAAGCAGATATATTGGCGATCGCATACCAAGCGGGGGTAACGTGCGTTCAGATTATGCATGTGCGTAATGGCAAGATGTTGGGAGGAAAAAGTTATTTCCCAGATATGTTGGGCGATGATTTGGGACAAATGCTGGCAGATTTTATCGCGAACTTTTATTTCCAAGTTGCCGATGAGATTCCAACAGAATTAATCGTCAACGTGGAGCTGCCAGACAAAAAAGACATAGAAGAGGCACTACAACAAAATTTTGGCAAAAAAATTCTGATTAAATCAAAAGTTAGAGAAACCCGTGCAGAATGGCTCGAGCTTGCGAACATGAATGTACAACATGCCATTAAAGGACAACTTGCTAACCATTATGAATTGAATGAACGTTTTCATCAGTTAGAAGAGGTGGTCGGACGTCCAATTGATCGTATCGAATGTTTTGATATATCCCATACGATGGGCGAAGCAACGATCGCTTCTTGTGTTGTCTTTGATAGTGGAGGGGCTCGCAAGCGCGATTACCGTCAGTTTGCTATCGAAGATATCACTGGCGGTGATGATTATGCTGCCATGCGTCAGGCTTTGACACGACGGTATAAGAAGGCGATGCTGCCAGATTTGCTTCTCATCGATGGTGGTAAAGGGCAATTACATATGGCAATGCAGGTCATGCAAGATCTTGGATTGGATGCATTCATGGTGGGGGTTTCAAAAGGGGAAGGGCGTAAGCCTGGTTTGGAAACCTTACATTTCACTGATGGCACAAAGATTCAACTGCCTGAAGACCATAAAGCGTTACATTTAATTCAACAGGTTCGTGATGAGGCGCATCGATTTGCCATTACTAAACATCGTGCCAAGCGCGATAAACGTCGTGGGCAGTCAGTTTTAGAAGCCATTCCAGGGCTAGGACCAAAACGCCGCCGTGATTTATTAACACATTTTGGTGGGATTCAAGGGGTATTAAAAGCCTCTGAAAAGGATCTGAATTTAGTCCCAGGTTTTGGTGCAAATCTCGCTCGGACTGTGTACAAAATCTTGCATGAGTAATCATGCATATCAATTTGCCAAAATGATCATTGACCTGCGAGTCATTGATCATTTACCTCAATCTGAAAATTCAGCATGCTAGCGCGATAAGAAATTTAAAATAAAAGGGTTGCGCATGTCATTTGGACAGGTATTTCAAGAAATTGATCAACAAGAATGGGTGGAGATCCCTGAGGGTTGGTTGCAAGGTCGTACCATTTTTGGTGGTTTAACCACGGCGATGATGCTACACAAAGCAACACAAATGATTCATGACCCTCAAAAAAGATTATTGAGCACCAGTGTGGTATTTGTGGGTCCTGTTCAGGAAAAGCCAGTCAAAGTGACAGTGGAAATTTTAAGGCAAGGTAAATCTGTGACTAATATTGAGGCTCGGATTTGGCAGGCTGATGCTGTACAGGGAATTCTGCTGGCAAGTTTTGGTTCAGACCGTGAATCAGTCGTGAATATGGATCAAACTCGCTCAGCACCACAGTATGATTTACCTGAAAGTTTAGTTAAGTTGCCTTATCATCCTCTTATGCCGCAATGCTATCAGAACTATGATCTGATTTGGGCTGAAGGGAAATACCCTTGTACGGCTGCTGAAAAGCCAGATTTTGGTGGGTGGTTTCGATATGCAGAATCTAAATTTGAAGCAGGTCCGCTGAGCATGCCTGAATTTATAGCAATGTTAGATATTTGGCCTGCAGGAATTTTTCCTATATTAAAAAAACCAGCACCAGGAAGTTCAATTTCTTGGTATGTGACGCTGTTAGAACATATTCAAGCTGACCGACGAGATTGGTTTAAATATAAAGTATTTACAGATCATTCTGCGCATGGTTATTCTACTGAATATGCCCATATTTGGGACCATAATGACCGTCTCGTTGCAATTTGTAGACAGACTGTCGCGATTTTTGCCTAGTCGACAGCGGGTAGTGAATCGTTTAAAGTAAGCGGATTAAAGAATCAAAGCTCAAGTTTTTATTGCAAATTTTAGCTGTAATTGGGGCAAACTGGCGGTGTCTATGTCTACAGGTCGCATCCTGAATATACCAAATATCTTGACGCTAGCACGTATTGCGTTAATACCTGTTTTTTTAATTATTGCCTATTGGCCTCCTGCGATTGGTGTGGGTGGGCATGAAGGGGGTATGACGCGTCATATCATTCTGACTGCAATTTTTGTGATTGCTGCTGTCACAGATTGGTTTGATGGTTACTTGGCAAGAACATTGAATCAGACTTCTGCATTCGGACGTTTTTTAGATCCTGTTGCGGATAAATTAATGGTCGCGGCAGCATTGATTGTTTTGGTGCAATGGCAACCTACAATTTCGATGGCTTTTGCTGCGATTGTGATTATTTCACGCGAGATTACGGTTTCTGCTTTACGTGAGTGGATGGCTGAGCTCGGTGCACGTACCAATGTAGCTGTATCTACGGTTGGCAAATATAAAACAGCTTTTCAGATGATTGCTATTTCCGTGTTCTTACTCAATTGGAAACCACTTGAATTAGTTGCATATGGTTTGTTATATACCGCTGTAATTTTAACACTGTGGTCCATGTTTATTTATTTAAGAGCGGCATGGCCATATCTAAAACAACCCTAATGTATTTAAAGCGCCAAAAGGCGCTTTTTTTATTTCGTTGAGAACGTGATTTAAAAAATGAGAAGTAAATTTGCTATTGCTTTGAGTATCTTGTCGAGTTCAAGCATTTATGCGGATGATTTATCACGGGCACAAGAGTATTTGCATAATGATGGAATCGCGTATTGTCTATCTCATTCTGAGATTTATGCAAATGAAGCAAATATTGCGAGAGGTGGATATTTTCAACTCGGTGAGCATAGCCATGAGGCGGCAAAACAAGTGCAAAATTATATTGATCAAGCGCTCAAAGAAGCGTTAGGCAGCTATCAATATTCAAAAGAGAAAGCATACCTTATGCGTTGTTTGGAAATCTCTTATTCAACGCAGTATCGAAATTATATTAAAACTGTTTATGCGTTAGATGTTATCGAAAATCAAAAATAACCTTAATTGCTTAAGCTTTTCTGGTGATGGTTAAAGTAATTCATATTGTGAGATTCAACCGCTTTAAATTTGAATCATCTTAGAGATTAAAAATAACAATGAAAAAAATACACTTGCAAAAAGTCATTGATGACTTAAACCTTATGGAAATACTCAAGTGGTATCAAGTTACAGTGGTCGGTACGCCACCTTTAGGAATTGCAACAGCACAAAGTGATACCGACCTCATTTGTAGTTATCCGATTGAGCAAGAGAATCATTTGATTGAAACACTAAATTTATTTCAAACATTTAAGGCATGGTGCATTGAGCGAAGTTATTTTGAACGTGATACTTAGATTTACCGACTTGAATATTGTGCTTGGTCAATTGAGATATTTTGTTCTACAACACCAATTCATCAGCAGGCGGGATTCCAGCACTTCTATGTTGAACGTAGAATATTAGATTTGGGAAATGACCAATTTAAACAGGAAATCATTCGCCTTAAGCTAAAAGGTATAAAAACTGAACCTGCATTTGCACAGATGTTAGCGCTCGATGGTGATCCTTACACGAAGTTAAGTCAGCTATATGAAGCAGATGACTGTGTGTTGATTCAACTGCTTCAATGCCAAGGTTACCTAGATTAAACTTTAACTATGGGTTTCCTCATCTCCATCGTCTTCAAAAGTTTTTGCAATTTTTTCGATATTCAAACTTTTAGCCATCGCATCAAAAATTTGTTTATATACACCGTCTTGATGGTAAAGGGCATCATGTTCTCCATGCTCGGCAATTTCGCCTTCTTTCATGACATAGGTGTAATCCGCATCAATAATTTGCGACAGGCTGTGCGAGATAATAATGACAGTACGTCCTTGTTTAATCTCATCAAGGCTTTGTTTAATTTGTTCCGAAGCAATGGCATCCAAACTCGCTGTCGGTTCATCTAAAAAGATAATCGGTGGATTTTTCAAGAACATACGAGCAATCGCAATACGCTGTTGTTGTCCTCCAGAGAGTTGCAATGCATCGGAATGATAGCCATCTGGAAGTTGTAAAATTTGCTCATGAATGGATGCTTTTTTAGCAGCAATGATCACGTCTTCTTCAGTAGCATCTGTTTTACCATAGCGAATATTTTCAAAAATAGTCCCTTGGAAAATATGATTTTTTTGTAGGACTAATCCAATATGATCTCTCAAATATTGTGTATCAATTTGATTGAGATCGATTCCATCGAGTTCGATACACCCCTGATTAGGTTCATAAAATTTATCTAAAAGACTGATTAAGGTTGATTTTCCCGCACCTGATAAGCCAACTAATGCAGTAATTTTATTGGGTCGAATCTCCATATTGATATTCTTTAGTGCGTGATGACCGTTTGGATAAAAGAATTCAACATTTTTCAGCGTAAATTTTCCTTGAATTTGCGGTTTGAGTTGACCTGTAGGTTCAATTTGATCATCTGCTTCTAAAATTTTAAAGAAGCTTTCTGAATAGATCATGGCATCATTCACTTCATCATATATACGATGTAAGGAGCGAATTGGCGCGGATACATTATTGAACAACAGTACATGAAACATGATCATACCGATGCTCATCTGACCATCAAGCACAAAATACGCAGTTAGGATGATGATTAAAACAATACCTATTTGTTCAATAAAGGTTTTTAACCCATCAAATAAAAAGCTGACTTGACGGGTTTGCATTTGATTATCTGTGAGTTCTTTTTGTAGTTTGAGTTGTTTGGTTGATTCTATTGACTCGCGGTTGAAAGATTTGATAACCGTAATTGAATTAATAATTCCGAGGATACCTTGGCTTTTCTTTTCTCGACCATCACGTAAATTTCGACGCCAGCCTCCGAGTTTTTGTGCTTGTTTATAAGTTAACCAGAAGTAGATTGGAACGATAGTGGTCGCCACCAAGCCAACATAAAAGTTGGCGTAGTACATTAATCCTAAAGCCACGATCGCACTGGTAAATAACGGCAAAATGTCAATAAAGAATATTTGAACTAGACGAGTCAGAGAGCCAATACCACGATCGATTCGTGTTTGTAATTTTCCCGCCTGATTATTCTCTTCGTTGAAAAAAGCTAATCTATAGGTCAGAAATTTTTCAATGATGCCTTGTGCTAAATCTTGTGAAATAAAAATTCTAAGTTTTTCACCATAAAACTTTTGTCCGAATTGGACAAAAGCATTAATCACTTCTTTACCCAATAATATCGCTGTAATGGTAATCAGGATATTCCAGCCTTCGGCTAAGCCAAAGCCATTCTCAACCAGCGCATTAATTTCATCAACCGCATACTGCAAAGTGAGTGCATTCACTTGAGCTGTGAATGAGCCGATGAGCGTAAGAAAGAGAGTGGCAATCACTAAAAAGCGATAAGGTCGAACGAAAGGTTTAAGTTTTAGAAAAAGTTGCCATAAATTCATAAGCGATTGTTTTTATTGTCTAGATTTATGCCAGTCTAAGCTTGATTGTCCAGTGTCACAAGCGTTCACAATGTTTCAATTTGTCAGTTGAAATATTCAGCTAATATACGGTTATATTTTCATGGCAAATTGGTTATGAACTTTGAGCTGTTTGCACCCGAACCCAATTCAAATCTCCTACCTTGTGATGGGATTGTAGAAGATTACGGTCTTATACTTACTCATGCTGAATCACAGGATTATTTCGATTATTTTTCAGAAGCTTTGGCTTGGAAACAGGATGAAGTGATTTTATACGGTCAATATTTTAAGACGGGTCGTAAAGTCGTATGGTATGGTGACCAAAACTATCAATATCACTATTCAGGAATGGATAAACAAGCACAGATTTGGGATTTGAAATTATTAGTACTCAAGCAAAAAATTGAACTTATAACAGGAGTTCAATTTAATTCTTGTTTGGCCAATTTGTATGAAGATGGAACTCAAGGTGTAGGATGGCATAGTGATGATGAAGCTGCATTAAGAGATCCTGAACATGGCGAGACCGTCATTGCCTCACTGAGTCTCGGTGCAACACGAAAATTTAGATTTAAACATCGTGATAAAACTCATACTGCTGAAATGTATCTACAATCAGGACAGTTGATTGTGATGAAAGGTCAAACACAGCGTTTTTGGAAACACACTTTAGCGAAATCAACCAAAGTATTAGAGCCTAGAATCAATTTAACCTTTCGCTATTTTTATCCTAGATGAAGTGGCAAATATTCTATTAAGGTTGAATACCTTGAGGATTACGATACCAACTTTCAATAAATAAAGCGGCTGCCAAGCTGTCTGCGGACAACTTTTTTCCACGCCCTTGCGCCTGATAATGATCGAGTTCATCACGCGCTTCGCGAGTTGTTAATCGCTCATCCACCATCCATGTTTCTATATTGGTTTGGTGTCTTAAACGACGGGCAAATTTACGTGCTCGTGTTGATAGTTCCGATTCGCTATCATCCATATTCAGTGGTAGCCCGACTAAAAACAGATTTGGAGAATGCTGTTTTACAATTTTGAGTAGATCATCCCAATTGGGAATGCCATCTTTCATCGGTAAAAGTGAAAGTGGCGTAGCACTTTCAATAATGGACGATCCTACAGCCATTCCTGTTTTTTGTGTGCCAAAGTCAAAGGCCATAATGAGTTGAGCGGTAGTTGAATCAGGCATGTCCAATCTCAGATGAAAGCCATGTACGATCGACCCCCATTTTTCTATAGGCAGCGTCCCAGCGATCGTCATAGGGTAAGTTAAAAATCAAATCCATATCAGAGTCACAAATGAGCCAGTCACCTCGAGCGATTTCTTGCTCCAACTGGTTTTTACTCCAACTTGCATAGCCTAAAGCAATTTGATAGCGACCAACACCTTCATTGTGTGCGATTGCATCAAGAATATCCTTTGAAGTTGTTAAACAGAGATTTTCACCTACAGCGATGGACGCATGCCAAGTAGGTTGACCCGTATGAAGTACAAAACCCGCTTCTGGTCGTAAAGGACCACCTTGTAAGACATCATGTGGGTGAACATGATCTGCAACGATATCAAGATCTGTTAAGAGTTCTTTAACCTGAATCCCAGCCGGACGATTGATCATAATTCCCTGCGCACCTTCATGATCATGACGAGCGATATAGACCACACTATTTGCGAAGAAATCATCTGCTAAATCAGGTGGGGCAATCAGGCAACGGTGCGTTAGAAATTGTTTACTCACCTAATGGCTTCTCCTATGTTTGAGTATCACTTTACTTCAACATACTAGACTTATGGGTTTTCAACAATCCTTTTAAAATAATCAAGATGTGCTGGTCTGAAACTTTAATTGTCTTAATTGTTTTGCATGTTGAAGGGTGGTCTCGCTAATTTCGACACCACCAGTCATGCGAGCAAGCTCTAATATCCGTTGATCTTCATCAAGCTCAACGATAGTGCTGCTAGCAGGGTCTGTTTGCAGTTTTTTCACTAACAAATGTTGGTCCGATTGCGCTGCAACTTGGGCTTGATGTGTAATACATAGAATTTGAACATGTTGACCTAATCCAGCCAATAAGCGACCGACAATCTCAGCAGTTCCACCACTGATACCTACATCAATTTCGTCAAAAACGAGTACTTCAGCTTCGGTTTTCTCTGCATTCATGACTTGCATGACCAATGCAATACGTGACAATTCACCACCAGAAGCAACCTTCGCAAGCGGTTGAGGTGGGATCCCTTTGTTTGCTGTGAACAACAATTGAATAAAACTAAACCCTTCAGATGAAGGCTGCTCCAGAGGATCAAAACGGAATTCAAAATGAGCTTCTGGTAAAGCCAGTTGTTTGACTTGTTCTGTTAAAAGTTTAGCTAAGGGCTCTGCTGCTTTACGACGAATATCATCTAGATATTGAGCTTTCTCTATAAACTGTTGATGTGAAATTTCAACTTGTTCAGCCAAAGTCTCTGGATCTTCAAGTTGATGTAGTTGTTCTAGCTCTACCTGCCAATGTTCGTATTCTGATTTTAAATCTTCGGGCTGTACTCGATATTTGCGCGCTAAACGATGGAATATTTCCAGTTGTGTGTTTAACTCTTCCATTCGTTCAGGATCAAAACTCTGACGGTCAATGAATTGTTTTAAATTCGCACTGGCATCATCGATTTCACTTTGCGCATTTAATAATGAGTTATAAATTTCAGAGAGTAAATCACTACGACCTGCATGAGATTCAAGCTTGCGAATAATACTTGAAATTTCCTGAGTGATATTTTGATCAGACTCATCTAAAACGTTGATTGCATAACTACAATCTTGCATGATGTGTTCATGATGACTTAAGCGATCGAACTCTTGTTCAATTTCTTTATAGTCAAGTCGAACCACTTCTTCTAATTCTTCTAATTGAAGATTAAGTGTCTCAATGCGTTGAAGGCGGGTGGTCTGTGCATCAAGCGCAGCTTGATGCTGTCGGATATTTTTTTGCCATGCGTTATAACTGTCTTTGACAGCAAGCGTATGTTGAGCAAAGTTGCTGTAACGATCTAACCAATGTTTTGGATAGGGCGGTTCTAACAATTGTTGCTGACTATGCTGGCTGTAAAGTTGGACTAAGAGTCTGCCTATTTCCTTTAATTCTGACAGACTACTTGGACGTCCATTGATCCAAGCTTTACTACGACCTGTAGCAAAGATTACCCGTCTTAGATGAATTTCACCCGATTCATCTGCCAGCTCATGAGTGCTTAACCATTCAGCTTCAGGACTTTGATCTTGATAACTAAATACGGCTGTAACATCAGCCTTATCTGAACCATAACGAACGTAATTCGTATCAGTACGCTCGCCTAAACACGCTGATAATGCATCGAGTAATAAAGATTTACCTGCACCAGTTTCACCCGTAAGAACATTGAAACCTTGATCAATATCAATGGCTAAGTTATCGGCTAAAGCAAAGTTGATCAGATTAAGGTGTGTCAGCATAAACGCATCCGAGCTGCGAAAGTGTGGATTCTAAGATAGAGAAATTTTGTTTTAGTCTCAAGTCACGACATTTGAATATGAGAACTTTTAGTTTGCATTTTAACTGAAATTAGGTTGATTACTAGTGACTGAATATATTCTTTTACCTGTGTACAAAAGATATATAGAAGAAATCAAAAAAATCTTTAAATTTCATCAATAGGGAACAAAAGTTGCTTATAAAAACCATTGCAAAACACTGATTGATTAGTTGCTCGAGCGCAATTAAACTACGGCAATTAAAATTTATAAAATGCGCATTATTTGGAGAATACGCATGTCATCACAATTTGATCATGTATCTGTTGTAAAAAAATCAAATGTTTATTTTGGCGGGACGTGTATTAGCCACACTGTTCAATTTGAAGACGGTACGAAAAAAACACTTGGGGTTATTCTACCGACGGAACAACCGCTTACTTTTGAAACACATGTACCAGAGCGTATGGAAATTATTTCTGGTGAATGTCGTGTCACAATTGCAGACAATGAAGAACATGAGCTTTTCCGTGCAGGGCAGTCGTTTTACGTGCCTGGTGAGAGCCGTTTCAAAATCGAAACAGATGACGTATTAGACTACGTTTGTCATTTCGAAGGTTAATTACCAAAAAAAAATTTGACCAACATTCAATGGTCAAATCGGTTAAACTATTCGCTATATAAAATCCTGTAAAGTTGGCTTTGCGGGATTTTTCTTTTCTATATTATTGTATTGTCTTAGTGAGTTGAGGTCGTTCATGGCTAAACCCGAATATTATTATGGCGTTCATTCTGTGGAGTCATTGTTGGAGTTAGAACCTGAACGCGTTTTGACTCTATTTGCACTAAAAGGTCGTGAAGATCAACGTTTAAAACGTATTTTTGAGTTGGCTGAACCTTTCGGAATTAGTATTCAAAAAGCGAGCCGAGACAGCCTTGAAAAACTGGCTGGACAACCTTTTCATCAAGGTGTCGTTGCTGCAGTTCGTCCTCATCCAACGCTGAATGAAAATGATCTTGAGCAATTAATCAAAAGTACAGACAATGTTTTTTTACTGGCGCTTGACCAAGTGACGGACCCGCATAATTTGGGTGCGTGTATTCGAACTGCGGCAGCCATGGGCGTACACGCGGTTGTTGTTCCTCGTGATCGTTCTGCGAGCTTAACACCAACGGCTCGTAAGGTTGCTGCTGGTGGTGCAGAGAAAGTTAAATTTATCCAAGTGACGAATTTGGCTCGTACTTTAGCTAAAATCAAAGATGATTTTAATGTTCGAGTGATTGGCACGATGTTAGATGAGCATGCTCTACCTATTCACGAATGTGATTTGACTGGTCCTGTCGCAGTGATTATGGGTGCTGAAGATACTGGTTTAAGACCGATTACTCAGGCGCAATGCGATCACAAAGTTTATATTCCAATGAGTGGCAATTTACAAAGTTTGAATGTGAGTGTGGCGACAGGCATGGCACTTTACGAAGCGTGTAGACAACGTCAAGCCTAATTTGAGATGGCACTTTCAGATCGAGCCCAAGGCTATTTTTTTCTTATTACTACCATGTGCATCTGGGGGGGATTTACCCTCACTGCACGATTAAATGCGCTATGGCATATCAATACGTGGGACATTGTGGCACTGCGTTTTTCACTGGCTTTTTTGATCTTAATGCCGATTTTACTTTATCGTAGAGAAGCCTCTTTTTTACTTAAAAAAGAACCATTTATCTTGGCAATGATTGGTGGTGTGATCTATTGTTTGTTGGCTTATAGCGCATTTCACTATGCACCGACTGCGCATGCTGCAATTTTTCTCAATGGTTGTATTCCTATTTGTACTGCCATCGTGGCTTTTATATTGATGAAGCAGGCTTTTGATCGTCATACATGGGCAAGTTTGATCATTATGATCACCGTGCTCGGTATTATGAGTCTCCTGATGTATCGTGAATCTGGCATTCCTTTTGGTGCTGGTGATGGATTATTCTTCTTGAGCGCCATTTTTTGGGCAATATTTACCGTATTACTGCGTAAATTCCAACTGAGTGCATGGCAGGCGATGTGTGGGGTTGCCATCTGGTCAGCCGTGATTTATGTACCCATTTACGTGTTATTTTTACCCAAAGATCTTAGTACTCCTGAGCCTCAGCATTTAATGTTTCAAACAATATTTCATGGCATATTTGTGGTCATTATTGCAACTTTAACTTATGTGGAAGCGATTAAAAGACTCGGGGCTTTTAAAGCAGGGAGCATTACCAATTTAGCACCTTTTTTAGCTGCAATTTTGGCAGTGCCTTTGTTAAATGAACCTTTAAGTATTGCGATGTTATTTGGGTTGTTGGGTATGGCGATAGGCGCATTACAACCATGGCGATGGCTGGGTCGCCAAGATGCACTAAGCCAAAAACTTGAGCAACAAAAAAAGCAGTCTTCTTAGACTGCTTTTTTTTAATCTAAGCTTGTTGTGCAAGACTAAGATAATATTGGTGTTTTACTGCGAGTTGTTGATAGAGATGATCAAGTTCACCATCATTAATAACAACATCGTCTGCACGTTTTAATTTTTCTTCACGAGACATTTGCGCACTCATTATTTTTTTAATTTGCTCAATGTCTTGATGATCACGTTGCGAAGCACGCAAGATTTGTAATTCTGTGGATGCATCGATTAGTAAAGTACGTTGAGTAAGTTGGTGTTGATTGGTTTCAAATAAGAGTGGGGAAACTAAAATGGCATAAGTACTGGTCGCCCGTTGTAGTTGTTCAATAATCGATAGGCGAATTGCAGGATGCGTAATATTTTCTAATATCTTTCTAGCTTCAGGATGTTTAAAAATATGGTCTCTTAACGCTCTGCGGTCGAGTGCGCCATCTTCCAATAGCACCCAATCCCCAAAATGATCTTTAATTTTTTGTAGTGCAGGTTTTCCAATTTCAACCACTTCACGTGCTACGATATCTGCATCAACAACAGTAATACCTTGTGTTTCAAACCACTGACTTGCAGCAGTTTTTCCACTTCCAATACCACCTGTTAAGCCCAAAATAAAGCGCATGTAAAAAACCTTGTAATTATCATAATGGGGCTTATTTTAGCTTACCCCCCTAAATAAACCTTCATAATTTCGTTACCCCATAAGAATGCAATCCATCCAGCAATCGCAATATAAGGTCCAAAAGCAAAGGGCTGATTTTCTTTTTTGACTTTCATCAAAATGATGCCGATGATTGCACCGACTAAGGATGAAAGTAGGACAATGAGCGGTAATAAAAATGGACCCATCCATGCACCAAGCGCGGCCAGTAATTTGAAGTCGCCATATCCCATTCCTTCTTTGCCTGTCACGATTTTAAATAGATAGTACACCACCCATAAACAGAGGAAACCAATCAAATAACCCCAAATGGCGGAGGTAGGTGAGGTGTAGAGTGCATAGCTATTTACCGCTAAACCAAGTGCAGCCAAGGGGAGAGTATATCGATCGGGTAAAAGTTGTGTATCGAAGTCGATGAATGTGAGTGCGATCAGTGTCCACGTTAAAATTAAGCCAAAAAGCATTTGTAGGCTTGGACCAAATACCGCGACGACCACTAATGAGCAAACAGCAGTCAAAACTTCTACCAGTGGATAACGAATGCCAATCGGATTTTCACATTCACCACATTTTCCACGTAAAAATAACCAACTTATCACGGGGATATTTTGATACCAACGAATAGGTGTTTTACATTTCGGGCAGGTCGATGCAGGTTTACTTAGCGTGAGCTTATCTTCATCAATTATGGCTTGGTCGGGATGTAAAAACATCTGACAGTCTTGACGCCATTCTTGCTCCATCATTTTAGGTGTGCGGTAAATGACAACATTTAAAAAACTGCCGACACATAAGCTGATGATTCCTACAGTTAAATAGAGTGCTGTAGGCGATTGAATTAAATACCCAATTATTTCGTTCATTACACCACAGAACCCATTTGGAAGATTGGAAGATACATTGCGATGACTAAACCGCCGACCAAGACACCTAGAATGGCCATAATCAAAGGCTCCATCATGGAGGTTAAGCCATCGACAGCATTGTCGACTTCACTTTCATAATGGGTTGCAACCTTATCTAGCATAGCATCGAGTGAACCCGATTCTTCACCAATCGCTACCATTTGCACAGCCATAGATGGGAATAAATTGGTCGAGCGCATAGCGAAATGAAGTTGTTGACCAGTCGCAACGTCGTCACGAATACGCATAACTGCTTGCTCATATACCACGTTATTCGTTGCACCAGCTGTTGATTGGAGTGCATCGATTAAAGGGACGCCTGCAGCAAATGTGGTTGAAAGTGTACGGCTATAACGTGCGATAATTGCTTTATAAACCAAATCACCAAAAATAGGCAGCCTTAAAGCCGTGCGATCTAATGCATCCGCAAATTTTTGACTACGTTTTTTGGCTTCAATAAAGCCGATAATGGTCAGCGCGATACCGATAATTAAAATAAACCAATATTTTTGCACCCACTCAGACATTGCCACTACGAGTTGCGTGAACGCAGGTAAGTCTGCGCCAAATGAGCTAAACATCTCAGAGAAGACAGGAACCACTTTGACCATCAAAATAATGGTCACAATAATTGCAACCACAATGACAGCAATTGGATACTTCATCGCTTTTTTAATTTTTTGTTTGAGAACTTCACTTTTTTCTTTATAAATCGCAACTCGATCGAGCATGGTTTCAAGCGCACCTGATTGCTCACCTGATTCTACCAATGAGCAGAATAACTGATCAAAATGCTGAGGATATTTGCGTAGTGCACCTGCAAAAGTATTACCACCTTCGACCTCAGTTTTAATACCCAAAACCACTTCACGCATTGCAGGATTATCTAAGCCTTCTGCAACAATTTCAAAGCTTTGAACAAGTGGTACACCTGCTTTCATCATGGTGGCAAGCTGACGCGTAAAGATGGTGATGTCCAAAGTAGACACTTTCTTCTTCATTAAGCCTTCAAGAATATTCTTGCGCTTCTCGCGGATACTACGCACCGTAATGCCTTGTTTGCGGAGCATGACTTTTGCAAGTTGAATATTACGCGCAGGCATTTCACCTTTAACTTTGGTTCCCTTGCGATCCACGCCGTCATATACAAACGTTGGCATCATCTGTGCTTTTTTCACCGCCATAATGATTTCCTTATTTTTAATTATTCACTGGTCACACGATTCACTTCTTGTAAAGAAGTGAGTCCGTTCATGACCTTAATTAAGCCCGAACGTCGAAGATTCTTAAACCCCAGTCTTTCAGATGCAGCTGCAATCTCTAATGCATTGCCATCATCCATAATAATCTTCGAAATTTCAGGTGTCACTTTCATGACTTCATAAATACCGACACGTCCTTTATAACCATCACGGCACTCAGGACAACCGACAGGTTGATAAATTTTAAAATCTGGATCTGCTAAATCCTGTTCTGTGAATCCCATTTCTAACAAACTTGGTTTAGGAATATCAGCAGGTACTTTGCAGTGCACACACAGTCGTCTAGCAAGTCGTTGAGCAATGACGAGATTCACCGAAGTTGCAATATTAAAAGAGGGAACCCCCATATTGCGCAAACGGGTTAAGGTTTCAGGAGCACTATTGGTATGAAGTGTAGACATCACCATGTGGCCTGTTTGTGCTGCCTTAATTGCAATTTCAGCTGTTTCGAGATCTCGAATCTCCCCGACCATAATAATATCAGGATCTTGACGCAGGAATGATTTCAATGCGACTGAGAAGCTTAAGCCCACTTTATAATTGACGTTGACCTGATTAATGCCTTCTAAGTTAATTTCTACGGGATCTTCTGCTGTAGAGATGTTGGCATTTTCAGTATTTAAAATATTCAATCCTGTATAAAGCGATACTGTTTTACCAGAACCTGTTGGGCCCGTAATCAGTAACATGCCTTGAGGCTTTTCAAGTGCCTCAAGAAATAAAGCTTTCTGATCTTCTTCATAACCTAATGCATCGATACCGAGCATTGCACTAGAAGGATCCAAAATACGTAATACGATTTTTTCACCAAATAAGGTTGGTAATGAGTTAACACGAAAATCAATCGCTTTAGTACGAGATAATTTAAGCTTAATACGGCCATCTTGCGGAATACGCTTTTCTGAAATATCCATTTGAGACATAACTTTCAAGCGTGAAGCTAATCGATTCGCGAGTTGCAATGGTGGATTTGCAATAGTTCTTAAAACACCATCAACGCGGTATCGAACTCGGTACGTTTTTTCATAAGGTTCGAAGTGTAAATCTGATGCACCAATGCGAATGGCGTCAACCAAAAGCTTGTTGATGTACTTAACAATCGGGGAATCATCACCTGAAGGACCATCATCGTTATTATTTTGCGGTGTATCGTTCTCGACGACGTTAACGTCAAGATCTTCATCACCGAAATTGAAATTCTCATTTTCAGAAAAATGCTTTTCGATCAGTTTTTCAAGTTTATTATGTTCTACAGTAATAGGAACGACGTTTAATTTACTATTAAATCGAATTGCTTCCAATGCTTCGATATCTGTAGGATCACTCGTCGCTACAAATAAAGATATACCTCGTTGATATAAAGGTAAGATTACATGTTTTGTAACAAGATTTTCTGCAACGATATCTTTGGGTAGTAACTCGACATTATATGCATCTAAATCGAACAATGGCTCCCCAAACTCTTGAGCAACCATTTCAGCAATCGTATTTGCTCGTATTTTGAGATGTTCAACGAGGTAAGGTACTAATTTTTGATGATATTTTTTTGAATTAATAATAGCATTTTGCATTTGCTGGGAGGTCAAAATGCCTTCATCAACCAAACGACGACTTAACCCAGAAAATTTTGGCCCACTTTGATCTAAAGTCATCCCCAATACGCCTTAAATTCATTTTATAATTCGAATAGTAAAATTATACGGTTATAAGTAGAAAATTCTATACTTAAAATCATTAATATTATCCGAAAACTATGAAAAAATTGAATTTTTTCACTTATTCTGTTGGATATTGTGTCTTATGTTGTCTTTTTTTAAAGAATTCTAGGTGCTGAATCTGTATCCATTGAATTTTTACGTTAATTTTTTAAAATCCGTGTAGAATGTGCGCATTTTTGATAGAAGGTTAGATCTATGTCGGGTTCGACAATTACTCCGTGGGTTGTAGGCAATTGGAAAATGAACCCAATGCAGGCTAACACGCAACAGCTTTTAGCTGATTTGAAACAACAGCTTGAGCAAGCTTCAATCGCTCATGATGTTTGTAAAATTGGTGTTGCGCCAACTTTATTGGCTTTACTCCAAGTAAAAAATGAACTTGCAACAGATGCTCATGAAGTGTTTGTGGTCGCTCAAGATGTATCGCGTATTGCGGGTACTGGTGCATTTACAGGTGAAGTCAGCGCAGATCTTTTAAAGGATAGCCAGGTCGATTATGTATTAATTGGGCATTCTGAGCGTCGTGAAATATTTAATGACACGCCTGCGATTCTTAATGAAAAAATAAAAAATGCTTTAGCTGCTAACTTACATATCATCTATTGTGTGGGTGAAAGCCTTGAGCAGCGTGAAAGTGGGCAAGCTGAGCAAGTGGTGTTACAACAAATTTGTGACATTGCAGGTGTTGTGAATCCAGAGCAATGGGTGCATATTACCGTCGCTTACGAGCCAATTTGGGCAATTGGAACTGGTAAAACAGCTTCCCCGGATGATGCACAAGCAATGCATGCTAAAATTCGTGAAGGATTGAGTCAAATTACACCTGAAGGTCAAAACATAGCAATTCTTTATGGTGGTAGTGTAAAACCTGAGAATGCTGTTGAATTGGCAGCATGCCCTGATATCAATGGTGCCCTCGTAGGCGGTGCATCACTCAATGCAGAATCATTTGTTCAAATTGCGCAAGCATTTGCCCAATCAAAATAATTAGGAGTTCATCATGCAATCTTTTGTACTGGTGCTACACATCATTTTAGCGTTATTGATGATTATTTTAATTCTAGTACAGCATGGTAAAGGTGCAGATGCAGGTGCGTCTTTTGGTGGAGGCGGTGCAGCGACTGTATTTGGCGCTTCTGGTTCTGGTAACTTCTTAACACGTTTAACCGGAATACTTACTGCTTTATTCTTTATCACAAGTATTAGCTTGGCTTACTTTGCGAAGCAGCAAACGACAGATGCTTATGGTTTGAAAACGATTAACACAACTGAGCAAGTTGATCAAAAATCGCCTGAAACTTCATCAACTGCACCAAAACCAGCTGAATAATTGAATATTTCGCTTTCAATTTTTCATTGAAACCACTAGAATGCGTCACAGCTGCGGTGGTGGTGGAATTGGTAGACACGCTACCTTGAGGTGGTAGTGCTTTCGGGCGTGGGGGTTCAAGTCCCCCCTTCCGCACCAACTTATAATCCAGAAGTTTAAGTTGGTGTTTGCAGCAAAATCTGTTGATGCGGGATGGAGCAGTCTGGTAGCTCGTCGGGCTCATAACCCGAAGGTCGTTGGTTCAAATCCAGCTCCCGCTACCAATCAATCCTATAATTAAGATGCAAACTTAAGATAGGCAACTTAAACAAGGTTTGAGTTGAGATATACTTTTTGCACGTTGATGCGGGATGGAGCAGTCTGGTAGCTCGTCGGGCTCATAACCCGAAGGTCGTTGGTTCAAATCCAGCTCCCGCTACCACTTTTGATTAAGGTGCAACTTAATCAAGTCTAATTAGAAAGTTTTTCTGATTGAAAAATGATTCAAATTTAGATATAATTTTGCACGTTGATGCGGGATGGAGCAGTCTGGTAGCTCGTCGGGCTCATAACCCGAAGGTCGTTGGTTCAAATCCAGCTCCCGCTACCAAGTTTCTAAAGAGGCTCACAACTAGGTGGGCCTTTTTGCACAGTGGGCATTGCTTTTCTGTGCAATAATGGGGGCGAATGCGCCCTTTTTTGTTATCTATCGTGTAGTGTGGACATCAATTGGTCAAATAATCATGCTATCACTATAGTTAGTCTGTGTCGGTCTGTTGGCCGATTGAATCGCACATAAATGACGAGAGTAAATGAAGTTATCAAATAAAACCCAAGCATTGTATGAACTGATCGCACCCGCTGTTGAGGCGTGCGATGTTGAACTATGGGGTTTAGAATTTACACCTCAGGGTAAGCGTTCGCTAGTACGTATCTACATTGACAAGCCTGAAGATCCAAACAAAGAACCAGTTATTTCGGAAGATGGTGAAATTGATCTTGGTCGTGGTGTGGGTGTGCAAGATTGTGTACGTGTTACCCAACAAGTTGGTGCAATCCTCGATGTTCATGATCCAATTTCTGGTGAATACGCATTAGAAGTTTCATCACCAGGTTGGGATCGCACTTTCTTTAAACTTGAACAGATGCAAGCATATATTGGTCAACAAGTTGCTTTACGTTTGATTTCTGCAGTGGATAACCGCCGTAAATTCCAAGCGAAACTGGTTGCTGTAGATGTAGAAAATGAAATGATCCAAGTTGAAGTTGAAAAGCAACAAGTGCTCGAGATCGATAGTCACAATATCGATAAGGCCAACTTGATCTACCAAGACTAAATTAATCTTAACTAAAAGAATTTGAATAGTAGGTGACTTATGGGCCGTGAAATTCTTACCGTTGCTGAGACGGTTAGTAATGAAAAAGGTGTTAGTCGTGAAGCGATTTTCGAAGCGCTCGAGCAAGCTCTAGTTGCTGCAACGAAGAAAAAATTCTACGAAGGCACAAATTCTGAAGAAGCACAGTTGCGCGTTGAAATCGATCGTAAGACTGGTGAATACCGTACTTTTCGTCAATGGACTGTAGTAGCAGATGAAGATCATGAAATGCCTGCATGCCAAGACGCGATTTCTGATGTGGACCCAGCGAAATGGTCAATCGGTGATGTGCGTGAGCTTGAAGTAGAATCAATTGAATTTGGTCGTATTGCAGCTCAAATCGCGAAGCAAGTTATTGTTCAGAAAATTCGTGAAGCTGAACGTGCGCTTATTGCAGATGCATATGAATCTAAAGTTGGTGAGTTAATTTACGGTGAAGTAAAGAAACAAACTAAAGATGGTTTCATCATTGACCTCGGTGAGAATGCGGAAGCATATCTTGCACGTGAAGAAATGATCGCAAAAGAAATTTTACGTCCTAAACAACGTGTAAATGCGATTTTATTTAACGTAAACCGTGAAGGTCGTGGTGCGCAGCTACAACTTTCTCGTGCTAAGCCAGAAATGTTAATGGCATTGATGAAAAAAGAAATTCCAGAAATTTCTGAAGAAATCATCGAAATTAAAGCTGCTGCACGTCAACCGGGTGTTCGTGCTAAAATTGCAGTGAAAACGAACGATCATCGTATTGATCCAGTTGGTGCATGTATTGGTATGCGTGGAACACGTATCCAAGCTGTACAGCAAGAATTGAATGGTGAACGTATTGATGTTGTAGTTTGGTCAGATGATCCAGCTCAATATATCGCAAGTGCTTTAGAGCCAGCAGATGTATCTGGTATTGTGATTGATGAAGAAGAACGTACAGCAGATATTATTTTTGCTACAAGCGATCAATTGGCGCGTGCAATTGGTTCTCAAGGTCAAAACGTACGTTTAGCCTCTGAGTTAACTGGTTATAAGCTCAATATGATGCTTGAAGAAGAGTACCGTGCTCGTCAACAAAATGAAGCACAGCAATATCTCGATATGTTTGTAGGTCGTCTTGATATTGAAGAAGACCTTGCGATGGCATTGGTAGAAATGGGCTTTACTTCACTTGAAGAGATTGCTTACGTTCCAGCTGAAACATTTGATGAAATCGAATTAGATGCAGAAACGGTTGAGCTTTTACAAAGCCGTGCGAAAGAAGTTGCATTAGCAGATGCACTGAAAGAGCAAGAAAATATTCAAGAACCGAGCGAAGAGCTTCTAGCGATGGAAGGAATGAGTTCAGAGCTTGCTTATGCATTAGCGGCTCGCGGTGTAATCACAGTAGATGATTTAGCAGATCAGGCAACTGATGATATCTCTGATATCGAAGGTTTAGGTGCTGAGAAAGCAGGTCAATTGATCATGAAAGCACGTGAATCATGGTTTAATTAACGAGGAGGTCATAC
The DNA here is from genome assembly GCF_056779895.1 of Acinetobacter sp. ANC_7553. Taxonomy (NCBI): domain Bacteria; kingdom Pseudomonadati; phylum Pseudomonadota; class Gammaproteobacteria; order Moraxellales; family Moraxellaceae; genus Acinetobacter; species Acinetobacter sp. ANC_7553. Next base: position 54,368 of record NZ_JBWYIV010000008.1, read on the forward strand.
ATGACGGATAAGTCAATTAAAGAGTTAGCAGTCAGCGTAGGTCTTCCAGTTGAAAAACTATTAGATCAGGTGCGAGATGCTGGGTTGCCTCAATCTAAGGCAGAAGACACAATCTCAGTAGAACAGCAAGACCGTTTAGTCGCTCATTTGAAAAAAGCGCATGGGCAAGACAGCGGCAGCGCAGGAAAAATCACGTTGAAACGTAAAACTACGAGTACTGCAAAAGTAGCAAGTACATCAGGTAAAGCTAAAACTATTAACGTAGAAGTTCGTAAGAAGCATACGTTCACTAAGCCAGATCCTGAACAAATTAAAGCTGAAGCATTGGCAAAAGCAAAAGCTGAAACTGAAGCAAAAGCACAGCAAAAAGTTGAAGTTAAACCAGCTCAAGCTGAAGAGAAGGCGCAACCTGCAGTAAGTAAAGCGAAAGCGAACTTAGATGCAATGCGTGCTGCAGCTAAACAATCGAGTGAGAAGCAAGAAGTTGCTAAAGCTGCGGTTGTGGTTAAGCGCAAGTCAACAAATAAACCGATTGTTAAACAAGCAACTAAACCAACTGAAACTGCAGAACAGAAAAAAGCACGTGAAGCTGAAGCTGCTAAATTAAAAGCAGTTGAAGAAGCAGCACGTCGTAAAGCAGCTGAAGAAGCACAACAACGTACGCTTGAACAAATGCGTCAGATGGCTTCTAAGTACTCTAATGAAGATGCAACTGCAACGATTCGTGTGGTCGATGATTCTCCATTGGCTGCTGGTCTTGTTGGTCAAGCATACGAAGATTCATTCGCGAAAGAAGATCGTGACATTAAGCGTGGTAATAACACACCAGGTGCACGTTCTCCTAAGAAAGGTGGTCGTCGTGGTCAAGAAGAGCAATCTTTCCGTGACAACTCTCATAAACGTGGTTTGAAATCAAGCCAAGCTAATAAACATGGTTTCGAGAAACCAGTTAAAAAGCAAGTTTATGATGTTGAAATCGGTGCAACTATTGTTGTTGCTGACCTTGCTGCAAAAATGGCGATTAAGGTTCGTGAAGTAATTAAAACACTCATGAAAATGGGTGAGCTTGTCACTCAAAACCAATCAATCGACCAAGATACAGCAGTTCTAGTGGTTGAAGAAATGGGTCATAACCCAGTTCTAGTATCAGATACTCAAGCGGAAGATAACTTGCTTGAAGCGGCTGAAGAAGCACGTGGTGCACAAACAACGCGTCCACCAGTGGTTACTATCATGGGTCACGTTGACCATGGTAAGACATCGCTTCTTGATCGTATTCGTCGTGCGAAAGTAGCGCAAGGTGAAGCGGGCGGTATTACACAGCATATCGGTGCTTATCACGTTACAACGGATAAAGGTATTATCACTTTCTTGGATACTCCGGGACACGCAGCATTTACTGCGATGCGTTCACGTGGTGCGAAAGCAACTGATATCGTTGTATTGGTGGTCGCAGCTGATGATGGTGTTATGCCACAAACAGCGGAAGCGATTGACCATGCTCGTGCAGCAGGTACGCCAATCATTGTTGCAATCAACAAGATGGATAAAGAATCTGCTGATCCAGATCGCGTATTGAATGAATTGACAACTAAAGAAATCGTGCCTGAGCAATGGGGTGGTGATGTCCCTGTCGCGATGGTTTCTGCGCACACCGGTGCAGGTATTGATGAACTTCTTGACTTGATCTTGATTCAATCTGAACTTCTAGAGCTTAAAGCTTCTGAAGAAGGTGCGGCACAAGGTGTTGTAATCGAAGCACGTGTTGATAAAGGCCGTGGTGCGGTTACTTCGATTCTTGTTCAAAATGGTACATTAAAAGTAGGTGACCTTGTTCTAGCTGGTGCATCTTACGGTCGTGTACGTGCGATGACTGATGAAAATGGTCAACGTATTAAGTCTGCAGGTCCATCGATTCCAGTTGAAATCTTAGGTCTTCCAGAAGCGCCAATGGCAGGTGACGAAGTTCTTGTTGTAAATGATGAGAAGAAAGCACGTGAAGTGGCTGATGCGCGTATGGATCGTGAACGTCAAAAACGTTTAGAGCGTCAATCTGCAATGCGTCTTGAAAACTTAATGGCTTCAATGGGCAAAAAAGATGTGCCGATTGTGAATGTAGTTCTGAAGACAGATGTTCGCGGTACATTGGAAGCGCTTCATGTTGCATTGGCTGAACTTTCAACTGATGAAGTTAAAGTGCGTGTCATTGGTTCAGGTGTTGGTGCGATTACTGAGTCTGATGTCACACTTGCAGAATCTTCAGAAGCATTCTTATTAGGTTTTAACGTTCGTGCAGACAATACAGCGCGCCAAAAAGCTGACGCAGATGGTATCGACATCCGTTACTACTCAATCATTTACCAATTGATTGATGATGTGAAAGATGCAATGAGTGGTAAGCTTGCACCAGAACATCGTGAAACAATTCTTGGTGTGGCTGAAGTACGTGAAGTATTCCACTCAAGTAAGTTTGGTGCTGCAGCAGGTTGTATGGTTCTTGAGGGCTTATTACACCGTAATAAACCAATTCGTGTCTTACGTGATGATGTGGTTGTGTTCCAAGGTGAACTTGAATCACTTCGCCGTTATAAAGAAGTGGTTGAAGAAGTTCGTGCTGGTATGGAATGTGGTCTTGCAGTCAAAGGCTATAAAGACATTAAAGTACTCGATAAAATCGAAGTCTATGATGTTCAATTAATTAAACGGAGTCTTTAATGGCGGGTAGTCAACGTCTTAAGCGTATGGCGGACACGGTTCAGCGAGAATTGTCTGAACTCATCCGTCAGGAGCTGAAAGATCCACGCTTAGGTGGTCTTGTGACCATCTCAGCGGTGAAAGTGAGCCCAGATTTAGGCTATGCTGAAGTTTATGTCACGGTCATGGGGCGTGAACTTGGTGATGAGCAAAGTGAAGCAGCAAATAAAGATACTCTAGATGTTTTAAATAAAGCATCAGGTTTTCTGCGCCATGAGCTGAGTCGTCGTATTAAGACACGTATCACACCTCGTTTACGTTTCCATTATGATAAAACTAATGCATACGGAAACTACATGTTTGGTCTAATTGCTGAAGCTGTGAAGGACTTACCTCCAGCTGACGATAAAAAAGACGAAGAGTAATTTCAAACAAAAAGCCACCTTAGGGTGGCTTTTTTTATCTTAATGTTTTTATATAAATTAAAGCCATAAAATAAATGCTACATTCAATTTTGAATTTGCGTATACAATATTTTTAATTAAACAAATACAAATAAATAATGAGGTTGATGTCATGCAAATTTTAAAAAAATCAGCTGTTGTGCTCGCATTATCAAGTACCTTGCTTTTTACAGGTTGTGGGTACAATACACTTCAAGCGAAAGATGAAGCGGTGACTGCATCATGGTCTGAGGTACAAAACCAATACCAGCGTCGAGCAGACCTTGTTCCGAATTTGGTGAATGTAGTTAAAGGATATGCAAAACATGAAGAACAAGTTTTAACTGAAGTCACAGAGGCACGTGCAAATGTTGCAGGGCTCAAAGTTGATAAAGAAGTCCTTGAAAATCCAGACTTGTTTAAACGATACCAAGAAGCGCAATCGCAAATGACAAGTGCATTATCACGTTTGCTGGCAGTGACTGAAAACTATCCAGATCTTAAAGCGAATGAGCAATTCCGTGATTTGCAGGTACAATTAGAGGGTACAGAAAACCGTATAGCAGTTGCGCGTAATCGCTATATTTCTACCGTCCAAGATTACAACACCTATGTTCGTCAATTCCCACAAGTTGTAACTGCGAAAGTCATTGGCATGGATGCAAAAGAAAACTTTAGTGCTGAAGCGAGTGCACAAAAGGCACCTAATGTTTCTTTTGATTAAATCAATGATTAGAAGTTGATGAATATGAGCATGAGAACTCAGCATCTTAGACAAAATAGTATGAAATTGATTTCATGGCTATTTTTCTTTGCGATGACCTGTACATTGCAAATGGTTCATGCAGAAACTGCAACAGCAGTAGATCATGAGTCTGACGCGATTGTGCTGGGAAAAGTGATTCAACCCAATTCAACAAATCCATCATCAAGTGCTCAGCAAAATAAACCAACTCCAGTACCTCCTGTTACTGTTTCAAATGATATGCAGGAAGGAGACACACAACGTCAACTCCCTACATTAAATGAACCTGTGATAGATCAGGCGAATATACTTTCTCCTCAAGAAAAGTCAGAACTCGATACAATAATTCGCGGTCTATATAATGAGGGTAAGGCTCAAATTGGGATCGTCATTGTTCCGACAACTGGTCAGGAAGGTATCTTTGATTTTGCAATGCGGACTGCACAGACTTGGGGGTTAGGTTCTGCTCAACAAGATAATGGTTTATTAATCGCAGTGGCGATTAATGATCGAAGATTACATATCGCAACAGGTTATGGATTGGAAGGTGTGATTCCAGATATCGTTGCGAGTCGAATCATTCGCGAACAAATCACCCCTTATTTTAAAGTCAATCAATTTGGACAGGGTTTAATTGCAGGGGTCAGAGAAATTGAACGAATCGTTAACCTTGATCCGGAAATTGCCCAGCAAGCTGCTGAAGAACTGAAACTTAGACAAGAACAAGCCTTAAAAGTGCAATATGCAAAGGAAAAGACATTTAACACGGTATTATTTATTTTAATCGCTGGTGTGATTGGTTCTTTTATTATTGGTAATCGTTTAAGTGCTTCGGTCGCGGGTGTTACTGCTTTTGCTGCGAGTATGATTTATGGTTCAGGGATTTTAATCAGCTTAATTGTGGGTATTGGAATTTTCTTTTTATTATTTACATCAATCGCACAGTTGATTTTCCAAGCATTTTTATCTGGCGGAGGACGCGGCGGCGGTGGCGGTCGAGGCGGATTTGGCGGTGGTGGATTTAGTGGTGGTGGTGGTGGCTTTGGTGGGGGAGGTGCGTCAGGCTCATGGTAACAAAAACTGAAACGACAGAAATTATCACTGAACCTAAGTTGCAACAAGCATCTCAACCGAGCTTCAAGCGCTGGATTAGGCACTTTTGTTATTTGCCTGCGTCTAAACGTTATTTTTCCAAAATGGATCAAAATGCGATTGCAGAGGCAGTGAAACAAGCGGAGCAAGGTCATGTTGGAGAGATCCAAGTGGTCATAGAGGGATATATTCCATGTGCCTTGGCTTATTCAATGAATACTCGTCAGCGCGCCGAACAACTTTTTGCTGAATTAGGTGTATGGGATACAGAATTTAATAGTGGTGTACTGATATATTTAAATCTATGTGAGCAGAAAGTTGAAATTGTGATTGATCGTGGAATTCAAAAGGCAACAACGCAACAAGATTGGCAAGCAATCTGTGATCACATGATTAATGAGCTAAAAAATAAAAATTATAAACAGGGTGTTATTGTTGGCGTAATGGAAGTTGGGGGAATTTTGAATCGTTTTTACGATGATAAAGTGCAAAATTTGGAAAATGAGCTCAGTAATCAGCCAATTATTTTAAATTGATTTAAGAAAAGTGACAAAAAATGTCACTTTTTTACATAAATTAACATTAAAAATAAATTTGAAAAATATTTATTGGCAACCTTGAATCGTTATCCGAAAATAGCATCAGTTAGTTAGCAACAACAAAATCTATTTTGGGGATAGGTTGTTAACTTTGAACTTAAAAATTAGGAGAGATGTTATGAACGCTCAAAAAGGTTTTACTTTAATCGAGTTAATGATTGTTGTTGCCATTATCGGTATTCTTGCTGCGATTGCGATTCCTGCTTACCAGAACTATATCGCTAAATCTCAAGTGAGTGAAGCTTTAAGTTTGGCAAGTGGTTTAAAAACAACAATTCAAACTAATTTGCAGAATAATTCATGTTTTTCAAATGGTAAAGATGCCGAAGGTGGTACCGATACTATTAAAGGTAAATATGGAACAGCTGAAATTACAGCTGGAACTGGAGCTGATGCAAACCTAACTTGCGGAATTAAGTATACTTTTAATGATACAGGTGTATCTAATAAGGTAGCTAAGAAAGTTATAGCATTAGATGTTAATGATAATGGTGTAATTTCAAAAGCTGCTGCAGGTAATACTATCAGCGATGAATTTTTACCACAAAGTTTGACAGCTCCAAGTAAGGCTTCATAAATTATAAAGATAAGAGGATTTTTTAAATCCTCTTTTTTTATGAAAATTATTTATATTCTTCTCGCAAACTTTGCCTTTGTTACTCTTGCAAGTTACATGGGTGTAGAGCGACCATTGATCAATTACGACTACTTATTAGTAGCGATTATTTTTCTATTTTTTAGGAATAGATTTCTAGCTGTAATACTATTTGCACTTTGTATTTTTATAGATGGGTTGAACATATTCTTTCAAATATTTCCTATTATTCATCTATCCGATATTATCTACCTACTTAAATTTATACCAGAAATAGATCATAGTAAAAAATTATTCATTTCGTTTGGATTATTATCCCTATTTATATATCTGTTTTTCTTGTGGGAAGTGCTAGGGAACTTTTCGATTTCCAAAAAATACTTTTCCTATGCAGTCATTATTGTAATCTTACTTTCTATATTGCAGAGTTTTTATATTACCCATGGTGAGCGAGCATGGCGTGTTGGGCAATCTAAATATTTTGATTCACAAATTTATAATTTCATTAAATTTAGAAATGTAGATTTTATAAAAAAATTTCAAACTTCGGAAAATGCTTTAGGAGAAAGATATTCTTATGCAACTGGTTATGATGAAATCTTAAAAATAGAAAATCCTAAGAAAATTGTATTTATTGTAAATGAGTCATGGGGAATCGCTTCAGATGAAATTCAAGAAGATTTATTGCATGAAATTTTAAACAATAAACGGTTTAAATTACTTAAACGGTTTGAAGTTAGTACAGATGGGTTTACCGTCAATGCTGAAATTAGAGAGTTATGCGGTTTATATCTGAATAATTTTAATCTCAAAAAACAAAAAAATGGATTTGAACAGTGTCTACCTCATATTTTGAGTAAAAGGGGATTTCATACACTGGGTGTTCATGGTGCTGCGAGCACCATGTATGAGAGGAAAGACTGGTATCCAAAATTAGGTTTCAAGGAATCTCTATTTTATGAAAATTTTTTAAACTTAAATTCGCGTTGCTATTCATTTCCAGGATTGTGCGATCGAGATTTGATGCAAGTTATTAGAAATAAACTCATGAATCACGATCAAATTTTTGTTTATTGGCTTACGTTGAATACACATCTTTCATATGACTTGAGAGATCTTAAAAATGATCAATTTGATTGCGAGCGATTTTTAATCGATGGAAAATCCTCTTTATGCCGAAATTTAAAATTACAGAAGCAGTTTTTTTCGGATTTTAATGATAATTTTGTTGTTGAAGAGCTTGAAGGAACAATAGTTGTAATTGTTGGTGATCATGTGCCACCGTTGCTCGAAAATAATGAAATCAAATTTAAAGATGCTAAAGTTCCAATGATCGTGGGGTATATAGAGTGACGAATTTAAAAACACATCATAATGTCTTTTTGTTTTTTTTATTTTTTATTATAGGGTTTAGTAGTGTTTCTTATAGCCTTATCAATAATTTAGTGATTACTTTTATTTTGGGTGTGGCATTATTATTTGTTTTATTGAAATTTAAACTTGAATATTTTAGCTTCGAAAAGAAAAGATCACTGTTTTATTTTTTTTTATTGTTTCTAGTTTTTGGAGTTTCTCTCTATCTATCACCTTATCAAAATGAGCACATGTTGTATCGTTATTTTGGAGTGGTCTTAAGTATTATTTTTGGAATATTTGGATACTTTAACTACAAGAATAAAGGCTTTGATCTGATTTTTATCAGCCAAATTTTGAGTCTAATCGGTTTCCTTCATTGTACAGTTTTAATATTTTATTGGTTTACTGTTCCGAGTCCAGCTGATTACGATTGGATATGGGATATGCCATTTTTTTCAAACATCAGACATATCGCGGATTATCTGTCCATTTGTTTTTTGGCTTCATTTATTTTGCTGTTGAATAAAAAACTTAAGCTTGGTTTTATATATTATATTTTTTCAGTTGTTTTACTTTCTGTGATTATTTGGACTGGAGCTCGGGCAGCTTATTTAAGTGTCGCTTTAGCCCTTATATTTTTAGTTTTAAATGATATTAAGACTATAAAAAAATTAATTATGGTTTTAGTTCCATCAGTCATCTTGCCACTGTTTTTTAAAACAAATTTACCTGGTTTGGGTATGGGGCGATCATTTGATGTGGTTGGTAAGTCGGTTAATAGCTATACCTCAGGCCGGGTAGAGTTATATCAAACAATATTAAGCAAGTTTTCTGAAAGTCCGTTATGGGGCTTGGGTCCTGAAGCGATACGAAATATTGCGATTCCGCATGCAGGAGATGTGTTTGCCCAAGCACATAATCTGATTTTACAAATATTGCTTGAGTTTGGGCTCATCGGTTTTATTCTTATTTCAATTATTTTTGTGAAACCATTAATTCGTATTGCTAAATTTGAAAAGAACTATGAATTTATAATTTTGACGAGTTTTGTTATCAATATATGCGTCGCAGCTATGTTTAATGGGGGATTCTATTACATCGTGACTTTACATATTTTTTGTTTCTTTTATGGCGCACTGTTGGCGAATTTAGATTCGAAAAGTACAATTACAATTTCTTAATTACATATTTGTATGCTGAACTTATTTGCATGTTTGCTATTTTTAGCGTTAGCTTGGCTGCTACCATACCATCGTTCTCCTTGGCCAACCTTCGGTTCAGAAGTATTGACGTTTATCGCAGTCTCTTTTTTATTGCTATATTTAGCAAAATCTAAAGTAAAAATCGCAAAACCACAGCTTTATTTATTGCCATTTTTAAGTATTCCACTCATTCAATTTATTTTTGGACAGAACATCTATTTCAGCAATGCTTTATTTAGTTTTGCGTATATTCTGTTCTTTGTATTGATGGTCATTGCTGGATATCAACTTTGCCTTGAGCAGAGAAATAGAGAACAAGTATTTAAAATTACCTGTTTAACATTTGTTTCAGTTGGGGTTATCTCAGCTGTATTTGCGGTGCTTCAATGGCTCCAGTTAAATTGGTTTTTTGGTGATCTTATTTACCCGCTAAAGGGAAATAGACCTTACGCCAATTTAGCTCAACCCAATAACTTAGGGACTTTACTTTTTTTAGGTCTACTGAGTTCGCTCTATCTATTTGAAAAACGATTACTTTCCAATCTTTATCTTATACCAATAGCATTTGTTATTTTATTGGGAATTGTTTTAGCACAATCCCGAACAAGCATTATCGTTTGTGCTTTTATCGTGATCCATTGGTTAATCAAACAATTCAAAAAACAGAATCGATTTTCATTGACCCATTTAGCTTTTTGGTTAAGTGTTTTTATACTCTTAACACTAAATTTAACGACGATCAACCAGTTGATTTTTTCTATTGGTGATTCAGCTTCAGTTGTGCAAAGTTCCGCAGCAAACCGTGCTGTCCAAGGTATGGGCGATATTCGTCTTGATATGTGGCAACAAATGATAGCAGCGATTCTGCATCAACCATGGTGGGGGTATGGGTGGAATCAAACAGGCTTAGCACAATACTATATTACCGATACCTTCCAAGTTTCACTTTGGTATAAAAGTGCACACAACATGATTCTAGACTTATTGGTATGGAATGGCTTGATTCTAGGGGGGGTTATTCTTCTGTACTTTACAGCTTGGCTACTTTGGCTCAATAAAGGGGTGAAGGATAATATCTCGATCATTGCAACATTGATGGTATGTGCAATCCTCATTCATGGCATGTTAGAGTTTCCTTTGCATTATGCTTATTTTCTACTTCCAGCAGGTTTTTTACTGGGCATCATTCAGGCGCAATATACAAATTTGCCTTCATTAAAAGTGAATGGTCGAGTGTTCGCAGTGATTGGTCTTATCACGATTGTTGGGGCTTTAGTTACGACACGAGATTATTTTTTATATAAAGAGCAAAGTGTACTCGCATCAAAGACTGAAGCTTTAACAGTAGATCAGCAACACACCATGCAAAAGCAAATTTGGTTGATTACTCAATTTAAAGAGCGTGTGTGGTGGATTGGACTAGATCCTAAAACTGAAATGACAGAACAACAACTTGCTGATCTAGAGCGAATGGTTGCAAACTTGGCATCAAAATATGATTTACATAAGTATGCACAAGTGTTGGCTTTTAATGGTAAGGAGCAAGAAGCGAAGCATCAATTATGGATTTTAGAAACCTTGCATAAGCAGCATATTGAGTATGATGATTTATTGAAATAAAAAAATCCCCGAAAGGGGATTTTTTTTATTTCAATCATTAAATTTGGCTTTGAATATAATTCTCTACACCAACTTGATCGACAAGATCGAGTTGAGTGGTCGCCCAATCTAAATACTCTTCTTCTTTTTCTAGAATCTCTTGTACTAAATCACGTGTAACATAATCGAGTTGTTCTTCTGCTAATTTCACAGCAGTTTGAATCGTTTCAATATTTTCTTTGACTTTCCGAACATCGCATTGCAGCACTTCAATGGTGTGTTGACCAATATAGAGCTTACCCAGATGTTGTAGATTTGGAAGACCTTCTAAAAATAAAATGCGCTCAATGATTTTATCTGCATGCTTCATTTGACGGATAGATTCTTTATATTCCGCTGAACCGAGTTGTTCGATGCCCCAATCATTAAACATACGTGAATGTAAGAAATATTGGTTGATGGCTGTAAGATGGTGGTAAAGCACCTGATTTAACTGATGAATAACGTCACGGTTGCCTTTCATGATCTTAGCTCCAAACTCAAAATTCAGCCTATCATAGAAGGCTATCGATAGAGATTATCTTAACCCAACTTGCTAAAGTCTGACGAGTAATTTATTGAACAGCAAATGAAAATCGCAATCAAATACACTTTTTCAAAAAATAACCCCGCTGAGTCAAAGCGGGGGGAGAAATTGGAAATCTGAATTATAGTTATAGAATGAGTTCTTATTATTTTTAGCACATTCTGAATTAAGCGGCGATTGAAATTCTGGCAGCTATTTCAGCAAGTTCTTCATTAATAATACTGCGTGCTTCAGGAACACAGCGTCCGCAACAAGTGCCTAGATCAAGCAAGTCACGAATTTCACGATAAGATTCAGCGCCATTTGCCATAGCATCTTTAATATCTTGATCTGTAATTCCACGACATAAACAAACGTACATTTCTGCTCAACCACAAGGATAAATGCGATAGTTGATATTATTGATAATTATTATCGTTTGTCAATGAAATTCATTTAAAAATGCTGTTTAATTCATCGATTTTCTAGATAAAAAAATACCACCTCATAGGTGGTATTTTTTAAGATATTGAAATTATTTAGAAATAATCACAACACCATCCATTTCAACCAGTGCGCCTTTAGGTAAACTTGCAACGCCTAATGCTGCACGCGCTGGATACGGCTGAGCGAAATATTCACCCATAATTTGGTTTACCAATTGAAAGTGAGATAAATCAGTGAGGAAAATATTCAGTTTGGCAATATCAGCTAAAGAACCACCAGCAGCTTCACAAACTGCTTTTAGATTATCAAAAACACGACGAATTTGAGCTTCAATGCCCTCAACCAATTCCATGCTATATGGATCTAATCCAATTTGTCCTGAAAGATAAAGTGTATCGCCGACAAGAATGGCTTGAGAGTAAGTACCAATTGCAGCAGGTGCATTTTCAGTATGAATGACTTGGCGGGACATCTATTTCTCCATTATTCAAATCTAGCTTCATCATAAAGGATGAACACTATAGGTGAAAGCTCTAATCTGTATTTGTTTAGCAGGCTTGTGAGACTTCTTCAACGGCAAGAGGGGCTGACATGCGTGAAATACGCGGAAAACCAAATTGCATGCGGAGTTCACGAATGATTTGCGCAATTTGCTGACGACTATGAACAACAATACTCAGATAGGTTTTTGATTCGTATTGTCGAACGGACTCGATTCCGATTTTTGATTTACGACAGATATAAATCAGTTGTGAAATTTGCTCATCACTTAATAATAGATCGATACACAAGTAAGCATTGAAGTTGATTTCTGATTCACCTTCATCTTTCCAGTGCAACGGCATAATATTTTCAGGGTGTAACTGTTGTTCGTGTAGAAGGTTCTTACAGCGAGCACGGTGAACAATAAGACCGCGGCGAGATAAATGTCCCTGAATAGGATCGCCTAGCACTGCATTACAACAATGGGCATATTTTACATCTACACCATCAGTACCTAAGATCAGGCGACTTGATGCTTGATCTTGATGATGATCTTGAGCAAAGAGATGGTTCGCCACAAGTTGTGGGAGCAAATCACCTACAGCAATTTGTTCAAAAAGTTGATTCTTGCTTGGAATATGGCGCCATTGTAATAGTTCAGTCCAATTTTGATCGGTTAAATCATGAATAGAGGTATTAAATAACTTTAATGCACGATTTAAGGCTTGTTGACCGACGAGGCGCTGTTCATCAATATCTTGGTCTCGCAAAATATTTTGAATAGAGCGTCTCGCTTTTTGAGTGTTGATAAAGCTCAGCCAATCAGGGTTGGGTGAAGCGAGAACATCTGTAATCACCTCAATGACTTGACCACTGGAGAGTGGTGTAGAAAGCGGTTTGATTTCACCATCAATTTTACAGCCTACTGCATGGTTACCTAAGAACAAGCTTGCAGAGTAAGCGAAATCTACTGCTGTCGCTCCTTGTGGTAACTCATGTAAGTGACCTTGAGGAGTATAGACCCATATTTTTTCTTGATGTAGATAATCCAATAGATCATTAAACGTGGTCTTTGCACAGTCGCCACCGACTAAGGTATGCAAATTCTGCATAGATGCCTGAATGGCAGATCGGCATGTTTGAGGAGCATTTTCACCTAATACTACCCCAAATCGCGCAGCCTTACGCATAAGTTCAGTTTGTATGGTGAGCGAAAGCGTTGTTTTCTCGCCTTTCAAACGCAGCATCAAGGATTGATTGCCACCAGGGAGAGGGCGGCGGATATGATCTTGGTAATTTAAAACTTGGAAGTTATCTTTTAGTAACTCAACTAAACGATCGCAATCGGCAATGGTCTGGAGTACGATTTCAAACGCATGACTATGTGTGAGTTCTTGAAGGTTAATTTCGTTTTTAACAAAATGGCGTAGCAATTCAATGTTATTGTTTTTCTTTTTAATCCGCCCAGGAATATTGGAGTTTTCCAAGAGGTCACTCAAATGCTTTTCCCAAATGGCTTGGTACTTACAGCGCTGCGGTTTGGTTTGCGCCAAAGCATCTTGAACATCATTGAACATATCTAAATCAAGATTTTGATAGCAGAGGTGTTCAAGGTTGTCAGCCATTTCATTCATGCCGACCAAACGCGCCATTGGCACGAATATATCAAAAGTTTCTTGCGCAATACGGGCACGTTTATCCGGTCTTAAAGCTTCCAAAGTCGTCATATTGTGGTAACGGTCTGAAAGTTTAATGATGATCACACGAGGATCTTGTAACGTGGCTTGTAGGATTTTTCGGAATGAGGCTGCTTTATTATATTCTTTGTCACTAGAGTGGCTTAATTTCGTAACACCATCGACCAGCTCAGCCACTGTTTTGCCAAATTTTTCAGTAATGTCTTCTTTGCTAAAGTCGGTATCTTCAATAACATCGTGCAGTAGTGCTGCCATTAACGTTTCTGGGTCTAGGCGCATATGCGCCAGAATACAACTTACGGCTATCGGATGCAGAATATAGGGTTCACCGCTTTTGCGTGTAATACCATCATGCGCCATGTCAGCATAATCGCAGGCCACAAGTACTCTGTCGACGTCCTTTTCAGATAAATACGCGTCGATGATGACTTTTAGCTGTTGCTTAGCTTGGCTGACCAATGGGCCTGGCATACTACACCTTTGAATCCGTGGAAGAGAGTAAAAAGTAAAAGACTTTACTAAAAATTCATATTGCTACAATGCTCTATTTTTAAATAGAGAATAGCTCTAATTTTTTTAACAAATTTTTTCAATTTTGTCGAATCATTCTCTAAAAAAATTCAATAAAAAAGCCTAGTCATTGGACTAGGCTCTTTTAAATGCAGGGCTTAAGCTTATTGGAAAGAAAAACCATCTAAGTTTAAGTTATTTGCAGAAAGTGCTAAATCTAAGCTAGACGTTTGATAATCTTGCTCACGCTGTTTCAAGATATCTTTAGTGACATGACCTTCAGCGATTTCACGTAAAGCAACCACTGTTGGTTTGTCATTGTCCCATTCTACAGTTGGTTCGATACCTTGACGAGCAAGTTGACGCGCGCGTTTGCTTGCCACTAGTACAAGCTCAAAGCGGTTGTCTACATGGTCTAAACAATCTTCAACGGTTACGCGTGCCATAAGAGTTCTCGTATGTATGAAATTTTTTAACAGACTGCGCAGTATAAAATGCTTTGTCTATAGACTCAAGTTTAATCACGAATTCGGTGTGATTAATTTTTGAATTAAATCTTTATGTCGGTGAGCCTGTTGTGATAATGAAAGACGGTTCGCATTAATGACAGACTCAAGATCATGTAAAGCTTTATTAAAATCATCATTCAAGATGATGTAATCGAAGTTTACGTACTGTTGCATATCTTCTACCGCACAACTTAAGCGATGTTCAATCACTTCAACAGAATCTGTACCGCGGTTTGATAGGCGTTGGCGAAGATCAAATTGAGTAGGTGGAAGAATGAAAATTTGTTTTGATTCAGGAAAAAGTTTGCGAACCTGTTCTGCACCTTGCCAATCAATTTCAAGTAAAACATCATGACCTTTTGCAAGTTGTTCTTTTACAGTCGCTTGTGAAGTGCCGTAGTAGTTACCGAAAACTTCCGCGTATTCGATGAAACCACCTTGATTCACTTGCTCAATGAAAGATTCTTTGCTGGTAAAGTGATAATGCACACCATCTAATTCACCAGGACGTTGACCTCGAGTAGTGTGTGAAACAGAAACGTGTAAATTGCTTACGCGCTCAAGTAGGGCTTTAACTAATGATGTTTTGCCAGTTCCAGAAGCAGCTGAAACGACAAACAAGAGACCCGACATGATATTTTTCCTGATATGATAAAATATCTTCTCTATTTTAGAGCAGAGTGCTTTTAAACTAAATAGCAATTCGCATTTGTTTTAAAAAATATTCTGATTCATTGACCAAATTTTAGCGATCGTTTGAGGGTCTTATGGAAATTGTTTTAGCTAATCCACGTGGTTTCTGTGCTGGTGTAGACCGCGCTATTGCGATCGTTAATCGTGCACTTGAAAGCTTTAATCCTCCCATTTACGTTCGTCATGAAGTGGTACATAACAAATTTGTTGTGGACGATTTACGCCAACGTGGTGCAATTTTTGTAGATGAATTAGATGAAGTTCCTGATGACAATATCGTGATTTTTAGTGCACATGGTGTATCAAAAGCTGTGCAGCAAGAAGCTGAGCGCCGTGGACTAAAAGTATTTGATGCCACGTGTCCTCTCGTGACAAAAGTGCATATCGAAGTCACAAAATATGCGCGTGAAGGGATTGAAGCCATTCTGATTGGTCATGAAGGGCATCCTGAAGTTGAAGGCACCATGGGTCAATATGATCTGAAAAATGGTGGTGCAATTTATCTGGTTGAAGATGAGGATGATGTTGCTGCTTTACAGGTGAATAATCCTAATAAGTTAGCATTTGTCACTCAAACGACACTTTCAATTGATGATACTGCAAAAGTCATTGATGCTTTACGTGCTAAATTCCCAGCCATCCAAGGGCCACGTAAAGATGATATCTGTTATGCAACTCAAAACCGTCAAGATGCGGTCCGTGATTTAGCGACTCAATGTGATGTCGTTTTAGTGGTTGGTTCTCCAAACTCTTCGAACTCTAATCGTCTTCGCGAATTGGCAGAGCGAATGGGTAAGCATGCTTATCTCGTGGATAATGCGGATGAGCTGAAAAAAGAATGGTTTGCTGAAACCACTAAAATTGGTGTTACCGCAGGTGCTTCAGCACCTGAAATTTTGATTAAACAAGTGATTCAGCGTCTACAAGATTGGGGCGCTACGTCACCACAGGAATTAAATGGGCGAGAGGAGAATATAACCTTTAGCTTGCCTAAAGAATTGAGAATTCAAGTTACTCAAGCTTAATAATGAATTATCAATGACATAGCAGGATAAGTGAACAGATTTCAAAAGTGTGATCTTATCCTCATTTTAATACCATTTGTCATGACTGTGTTGGCTTTATAATTATAAAATATTACTTTTGTAACATTAATAAATAAATACAAAAGTTTGAATATGAAAGACTTACAACGGGGCTTTACCATTATTGAGCTGTTGATTACCACAATTGTGTTATCAATCACAGCAACCATGGCTATTCCATCTTTTAAAAATATTGTTGCGCAATATCGCCTAAATTCAGATGTGCGTGAATTATCAAGCGTGCTGATGATGGCGCGTAATCAAGCAACATTGTTAAGAAAAGATGTGACTGTAGATCTTCAGTCGAATCAAGCAGATAGCAGTACAATCTTTCATTGGACACCCAAAGCGCAAAATAAATTGACTTCATCACAAGAAAAAGTCACATTCTGGATGGATGGGGGAATTTCTGACTTTACATCTGACATAAATTTTTCTATTTGTAATAAGGTGTTAGGTGTTTCTAAAACGATAGCAATTACAAGAATGGGAACACAATATTTAAAAGCAGAGGGGACATGCTGATGCGTGCTGCGCAACAGGGGGTAGGAATGATTGAAATTCTAGTTGCCTTATTGGTTTTGGCCATTGGGGTATTGGGGTTTTCATTTTTACAAATGCGCGCAATTGATGCTTCACATGAAGCAATGTCTAAATTACAAGCCATGAATTTAGCGCGTGACTTATCTGAGAAGATACGTGCGAACTCAAATGCTTATACTCAGTATCAAGCTAGAATAAATGCAGAAAAACAAACAACTACAGCCAAATCATGTGTGCAAAAAGGAACGACGAATCCATGTGTCCAAGCAGCCGATTTTGCCCATTATGATGCTGCCCAGATAATAAAAAATGCCAATGGTCTTGGTATGAGTATCAAAATGCCGAATTGCCAAGTCAGTAATAATTTGCAATCTCGCCGATGCATTTATGTAGCATGGGGAAAAACAAAACCTATCGATGATGCTTCTGCAAAAGATGCATGTACCCATGGTGGAAGTTATTTACCAAAAGCGCAATGCATCGTTATGGAGCTTTATTGATGCAGCATCGTAGGTATACGCAAAAAGGTTTGACGCTAGTCGAGCTTATGATCGCTTTAGTGCTTGGATTGTTGATTACCGCTGCTGCGGTACATCTGTTTTTTACAGGGCAGATGGGATTCACGATGCAGAAAGGAATGTCGGAGGTTCAAGATAACGGCAACTTTGGTCTGCGTTTTCTCACTTATGAAATTCGTAAAGCAAATTATGGTCAAGTAAATATCATTAATGATCGTTTGACGCATGGTGGCATTGTTATCACTTCAGCTCAGTCTCCAGTGGTGCCTACATCTGGTGATTTGGCATTTAATGCGACCAATATTCCCGTCAATATTTCACGAAATATTCCAAATACGGAGGTTGTGCCTGTATCGCAATCTGGTATGCCGAGTAATATAGAGTTGGTTTCAGCTGAATCTTCACAACCTGCTCAAGCGGGAATGAGCGACCAATTGGTCATGCAGTTTTATGCTGATACACAAGGTGTGGATTGTGAAGGTAATAATTACGATGCTGGACGATATATTGTTCAACGTTTTTTTCTACGTAAAGATGCAAATGCAAATATTCAAAAAGAACCACACGATGCATTGGTCTTGGCCTGTGAAGCAGGGTGGTACACGCGTAACAGCACTCAAATTTTAAAAAATTTTAATAATAAACAGACTGTCTTTGGAACAACGAATGGTGAAATTTTGATGCATCGTGTTGATCACTTTCACTATTTGTTGGGGATTTCTAATGACGATAATACGGCACAGCAAAGATATATAAGTATTGAAGATTATAAAAAGCTCAATGTTTATCCACGTCCACGCATTAATTCAATACAGGTGGGTTTATTAGTAAGGTCATCTGAAAATGTAGGTCAAAATCAAGCAATTTCTCCTCATCAAGAATTTGAAGTTCTTGATCAAAAAGTAAAATTAAAAAAAGCACAAAAAACCGTCGCGACTAAATTTATTCGACAAGTCATTACACAAACGATCGCGATTCGAAATGGTATGAGTGTGATGGATTCAGCGGAGGGCTTATGATTCAACATCAACGTGGTGCAACGCTGATTGTGGTACTGATTATGTTAGTTCTACTCACCATTATTGGTACTTGGGCGATTCGACAAAGTATGGTGAGTTTGAATATCACCACCAACAGCCAAGCGCAACAATTGTTAATGCAATCTTCCGATACTGTTTTTTATCGATTGGGGCATGGCGGCTATGCTGCCTCCAGTGGTAACCCTCTGAGCTTAATTGGTTACTCGATTCAGAATGAAGGTGACGAAGTCGTATTCTGTTTTAGAAACCAATCCAATAGTGCGATGTTTAATGTTTCCAACAGTAGTGTATTGCGTTGGAATGAAGCAATGAGTGATGTCTCAGTCGATGGTGTTTCTGGGTTTTGTTCCTTATCAAACGATGGGGATTATGCCAGTGCTCGTAAGGCGCAATTAACTCAGGTGTCTGTAATCGTAAGCCCTCCATCAGACAGTGATCATGATATCCCACTTTCAAACGCAAACGTTGGAACTGACACTGAAAGTATAGGACAACCTTCTGATACTAAAAAAATAACAGTCTATTCAACATCGCTCTTACCCGCATTGTCTTCGACAGATTTAACGGATGAAATCCATCTTTGTTTGCGCCGACCACATACAGCACCATTGGTGGGTAATGCACAAACCATTTCGTCCTGTTTAAAGGATATTGGTGTGCCGTATAACACCCAAATTCAAAGTTACATTTTTGATGCTTATCAGCGCGCTGAATCTTAATGGGGATGTATTGTGAATAAAAATATAAAGAATCATTTTACAAAAAAGATGATTGCGCAAAGTATTGCAGTCGTGATGGCATTGGGTGCGATCCCAATGCAATTGAGTGCCAGTGATCTACAAATTTATCAAAATCCTGTAGCAAAAAATAATCCGATTATCATGTTGGCGATTGATAACTCGATGAGTATGAGTGCAGTAGATGCAACTTATAAAGGTCAAAGTGTTAGCCGTTTGAATGCATTAAAAAACTCATTGGTAGATGCCTTAAATGCAAAGGACTTATCAGGAAATTATCGTATTCCAGATAATGTTTATATTGGGGTATCGGTGTTTACGTCAACGGGTGAAATAGGGACAACAGAAGATTGGTTAAGCTATGGTGAAAATGCTCGTTCATCTAAAATCTTACTAGAAGCAAAACAACTTACACCTGCTCACCGTACGGATTTAATCAATAAAATTAATAGTATTGGAGCCGTAGGTAGTACGCCCACACCACTATTACTCTCAGAAACTTATGCGTATTTACTTGGAAATCGTACCTTTGGGGCTAACCTAAAAGGCATCGATTTACTTCCTTCATCTAAATATTCTAATTATAGCCGTGGTTTATCTGGAGCATCATTTGCGCCAGCGGACATTCGCAAAGCGGATGGTAGTTATAGAGCGCCACTCAACAAGTTGAATAACAGTGATGCCCAATGTAGTACGCAAGGTGTTTTTTTCTTAACAGATGGGGCGCCAGTTGGTTTGAGACCAAAGACGGTACTCCCTGTCATGCAAAATGCGTTGGCAGATGACAGCTTTACTTGTGAAGGCTCGCCCTTAAAAGATGTCTATTACAATTACGGTAATGCCAAAGGTGCCAGTGGTGCCGCGACCTTCAATGGCGAGTTTAAGGAAATGGCGACGCAGCCATATCGTTTTTATGAAGATGATATTGGTAATGCTGTGTCAGCCAATCAAACCACCTGGCAAAACCGTAGTTCATGGGCTTGTGTGGGTAAGATGGTTCAGCGTTTGGCAAATCAAACACAGATGACCAGCGATGCGAATCAGAAGCGTGTTTATACATCTACTGTAGGTTTTGGTCCCTTATTCCAAAAGCATCCACGAGAAACCTGTCGTGATTATGACAATGACGGTCTATACGATCATTGTACTTTTGATAGTAGCTATACAGGTTCTGGAAATGACATTTCCAATAGTATGAATGCTCAAGCATTAAAACAGTTGGGGAATGTGATTGGTAAAGGGGATACCTACGGGACTCGCCAAGAAATTGGGGGGTATACCCAAGCGACTTCTGGTGAAGATATTCAGAATGCATTGAATACCTTCTTGGTTGCCGTCTCTCACGGTAACTTTGAGGCTGCTAGTTTCGGTACTTATGTGGTGCCATTTGACCGTTTATCAACAAGTTCAGCATATCCTTATGTGTTCGCACCGCAGTTTCAACCACAGGTGAGCACAGCAAATTCGGTATTGGCTTCCACACATCAATTATGGTTAGGGAACTTAAAGAAATACAGTATTAACGCTCAAGCTGTGATGATTGATCGTGCGGGGAAAGAGGTACTTGATCGATCAGGTGCAATACGAACAAATACGCAGGATTTTTGGAACAATACTGGAATAGATGATGGTTTGAGTGCAATTCAAGGGGGCGTGTTCTCTCGGATTGCCACACCTTCACCACTAGCAGGTTTTACTGCTACAGACAAAATAAAAACGCGCCCGTTATTCACCAATGCAACGATTGCCACAACGGGTGATCAAGCAAAACGATTGGTAGGTTCTGAGAATGGACAACTGACGAAATTAACGACACAGAATGTGCTGGCCGCGACCTATATTGATTCAACCAAGTCGGGGTGGCGACAAAATGTATATCAACCCTATTTACTGTCGGCTTTGGGTTATCGACTTGATAAAAACTACTTAAGTAGCTTACCTGCTGGATACATTTGGAATGATCTAAATAAGGTTAAAGATCTTAAGGTGATGCAGCAAATGGGAGGCGTTGTTCACTCGGAACCATTGTTGGTGACGCTCGAAGCAAAATATAACGCGGGGTCTGGTACTATATTAGCGAATACCCGTAATGCGACACATCGAAAAGATTACGTGGTATTTGGGACGATGCAAGGATTATTGCATGTTGTGGATCAAGAAACTGGTGAAGAGGCATTTAGTTTCTTAGCTCATGAAATGGTTCAAGATCCAAGTCGACGAGACGCGTTACTTGAACAGTCCAATACACTATTGTCATCTGCGCATCCTATTTATGGCATGGATGGATCATGGACTTCAGATGTTCAATATAAGATTGATCAGAACAACAATAAGTTTATTGCTGCGAAAGCCAACATTTATGGTGGTATGCGCATGGGTGGGCGTAGTTATTATGCCTTGGATATGAAAAATCCGAACCAACCTGAATTACTTTTCCATGTTGATCCAAGTTCTGGAACGATAAAGAGTAAATCAACATCAGTGAGCGGCACAAATCAATCAGATGCCTTAAAAGCTATGGGATATAGTTGGTCTAAACCTACCATTGCTAAAATTCGTTTTGACGGCAAAGTTAAAACGGTCATGATTGTGGGTGGTGGCTATGATATGGCCTATGAAACGGATGGTTATCAGCCTCAATCTGCATTAACTGGTCAACGAGCTAATCAAGGGGCGGGCGTCTATATTTTTGATGCTGAAACGGGCGAATTATTGTGGAATGCACGCTATGGCAACCAATCGAATCAAACCAGTGTTGATGTTAAGCATGCTGAGATGAAATATAGTGTGGTCAGTCAAATTAAAGCATTTGACCGCAATACGGATGGTTTAATCGATCACCTATATTTTGGTGATTTAGGTGGGCAAGTGTGGCGCGTCGATCTCAATAATCGTCTTGGAACGAATACAACCGCGTTTGGACGAGTGACACGTCTTGCTGATTTTAGTGCGTATCACCAACGTTTTTATGAAATGCCTGCTTTGACCATCCATGATCTGAATGGTGAGCGATTTGGTGCGGTGAGTATTGCGTCAGGAAATCGCAGCTTTCCATTAAATACCAGCAATATTTATGACAATCGAGTCTATGTGTTACATGATTATGACTTGGCACAACCGAATTTATTTCAAGCGAATTTTGCTAAAACACAAAACCTTACCGAAGCTCATTTAACTGCATGGTCTAATTTATCAGGTACAACAGTGCCACATCTGATGAACCGTAATAAGCGTGGTTGGTTCTATGTGCTGCAACGAACAACGTCTAAAAACGAAACAGCGAATACTGGTACAGTTAAAGCATTAAATGGTTATATTGCGATCGCAAATAGTCCAAGTCATTCAGATTTATATGTTTCTTTATACAATCCAAATGATGCGTCGTCACAACAACCGAACCAATGTACTGGGGGCATTAAAGGAGCAAGTCGTACCTTAAAGCTTTGCTTGCCGTATGGTGTTTGTGGAGATGCTGGATCAACGTCTAATCTTCAAAATAAAATTGTGGCAGAAATCTCAGAGACTAAGTCTGATGGGATTAGTAAGCTAAACAGCGTACCTATTGTCCAAAATGGTAAAAAGAAAACGACTTTGCTGGGCGGTGGTTATACCAACTACATCACAACCAAAGTGCTGAAAGCTTATAACTGGTTTGAGCGTCAGTAGGTGGTTACCATGAATCAAAAAGGTTTTACGCTGATTGAGTTGATGGTTGTTGTGGTGATGATTGCCATATTGATGACAATCGCAGTGCCATCTTACCAAAGTTATTTAAAACGTAATGCTGCTGCACATGCTCAGCAAGAAGTATCCAAAATTATTGAACAACTTGAACGCTATAAAAGTCGCAGTTTTTCCTATCGAGGTTTTGATGCGAAGTATATCTACGATCAAGATACTTCAATGACGAGTATTTCCCTGCCTGATGCGAAGAAACCAAAATATGTGATTAGTATTGCCGATATCAGTGAAAAAACACCTAAAACCTTATTAAGTTCAGATCAGGGCTTGGGACGGGCATGGGGGATTCGAGCTGTACCAACGCAGACAGGCTATGATGCGTTTTTGGCGACGAGTCAGGGTATTCGTTGTAAAACAGAATATTTGGTGGAAAATGACTTAAAAGAAGTCAATGCATATACAGGATGTGGTGCAAATGCAAAACAATGGTAATTCAGGATTTACTTTAGTAGAGATTATGATTGCAGTGGTCATCATTGGAATTTTAGCCATGATTGCCTATCCGTCCTACCAAGAATATGTTCGTAAAACTAAACGTGTCGAAGTAAAAACCACATTGGCAGATATTGTAGCTCGACTTCAGCACTATCAGGTTGCGAATTACAGTTATATTAAACCGGATGGCAAAGCAGTCACGTTGGCTGAATTGGGATTTCAGACCAATGCGCAAAATCGAGTTGAAGTTCCGCATTATGATCCTGTCTATACGGTTGGTATATCAGATGTAACCAACAACAGTTGGGTGTTGAGTGCAGTGCCTGTCAGTGGAAAATTGATGCAAACAGATGGTCACTTTGTCATAAATGAAGCCAATGAAAAATGTTGGGTGAAAGCAGCTTCTTGTACACCTTCTTCAAGTACAAACTGGGATGGAAAATAAATTTAAATTCAAAAATGTGGATAAATAATTTTTGAGCTTTCAATCGGATCAAAGTTCACGTAAAATACTGCCCTCTATGAAAGGGGTTTGAAATGTATCGATGGTCGGTGCAGGGATAATCCGTAAAAACTATAAGGTTCTATCATGGTTGTTATTCGTCTTGCACGCGGTGGTGCTAAAAAACGTCCGTTCTATCAAATCATCGTGACTGATAGCCGTAATGCACGTGACGGTCGTTTCATCGAACGTATCGGTTTCTTCAACCCTACAGCTCAAGGTAAAGCAGAAAAACTTCGTTTAGATGCTGATCGTTTCGCTCACTGGGTTGCTCAAGGTGCTCAACCTTCTGAACGTGTTGCTTCATTAGCTGCTCAAGCTAAAAAAGCTGCAGCTGCTGTTTAATACGGTAGAAGCTAGCCCATGACACCAACACAGAATGTTCCCGAAGATCGTATTCAGATTGGACAGCTACGTTCAGCTTATGGATTAAATGGGTGGCTCTGGGTCTATTCCAATACAGAACCTATGAGCAACATCTTTGACTATCTGCCTTGGTACATCGAGACCAAAGCAGGTTGGCAAATTGTAGATGTGAAACGTTGGAAGCCACATGGCAAAGGCTTAGTTGTTTCGCTGAAAGGTGTGAGTGATCGTACTGCAGCAGACAATTTAGTTGGCGCAAATATCTGGATTTCTAAATCGCAACTGCCTCAACCAGGCGTGGACGAGTATTATTGGTCTGATCTAAAGGGTCTAACAGTGTTAGGTCTGGATGATGAAGAGCAAGAAGTCAATCTTGGTCAAATCCACGAATTGTTTGAAACAGGTGCTAACGATGTGATGGTAGTTCGCGCAACTGCTGACAGTGTCGATGGCGAAGAGCGAATGATTCCATGGCATAAAGATGTGGTGCAACGCGTTGATCTCGAAACTGGTCGTATCTATGTCAATTGGGGCGTAGATTACTAATATTTTCGGAAATACGGGAGTCTGCGATGTTTTTTGCAGTCATTACGCTTTTTCCTGAAATGTTTGAAGCGATTACAAGTTTTGGTATTAGCGGTCGCGCAGCGAAACGCGATTTAATGCAAATTCATTGTATTAATCCTCGTGATTTTGCAACAGGGAACTACAAACGAGTGGATGAGCGTCCATTTGGTGGTGGTCCTGGTATGGTGATGATGGCTGAGCCATTGGCAAAAGCAATTCATCGTGCCAAAGAGCTTGCAACGCAAGCAGGTGCTGTTCATGTACCTGTGGTGTATATGTCGCCACAAGGTAAAACCTTAAATGAACCTTCAGTACAAGATTTCGTGCAATATGACGGATTAATTGTATTGTGTGGTCGTTATGAAGGTGTTGATGAGCGTTTGATCCAAAAATATGTTGATCAGGAATGGTCCATAGGGGATTACGTTTTATCTGGGGGAGAACTGCCTGCGATGGTTTTATTGGACAGTATTATTCGGAGACTTCCGGGTGCAATGTCTGATGAACAATCACACGTTCAAGACTCATTTGTGGATGGTTTACTCGACTGTCCGCAATATACAAAGCCTGATCATTTTGAAGGTTTGGATGTGCCTGAGGTACTAAAATCAGGTCATCATGCAAATATTGAAAAATGGCGTTTTTTGCAGCGCTATCAACGAACGCTTGAACGTCGACCTGAATTGGTTGAAAAAGTTGAGTTGACTAAGCAGCAAAAGAAATGGCTCAAAGATTCGCAAAAATAAATCTTTTAGATTTATTTAAGCAAATATGACCTCAAGTATATTGCTTGAAGTATTAAATAGGCTCTTTATGCATTGAAGCGGTCAAGCATGAAGGGAAAGTCAATCGGGTCTATGCGCCTTAGCCTCTAGCCCCAGTGGATATCAGACCTCTTCTGACCCACACATATTGGAGATACCCCATGAGCGGTAAGCATCCTTTAGTACAAGCTGTAGAAAATGCTCAGCTTAAACAAGACATCCCAGCTTTTGCACCAGGTGACACAGTAGTTGTCCAAGTAAAAGTAAAAGAAGGCGACCGTGAACGTCTACAAGCGTTCGAAGGCGTTGTAATCGCTAAGAAAAACCGTGGTTTGAACTCTGCGTTCACAGTACGTAAAATTTCTAGCGGTGTTGGTGTTGAGCGTGTTTTCCAAACTCATTCACCAATTGTAGCTAAAATCGAAGTTAAACGTCGTGGTGACGTTCGTCGTGCTAAACTTTATTACCTACGTGAACTTTCTGGTAAAGCTGCACGTATTCGTGAAAAGTTACCAGCTCGTAAACAAGGTTAATTTTAGCCTTGCTTCGAAGCAAAAAAATGCGCCTTTTGGCGCATTTTTTATGATCAAAACTTACAAACCTTGAATCTTCAAACGATTGGCATGTTGTCTAAAGATTGATACTGGATCGGGAGCAAAGAAGCCTTTAAGCCCAAGTATTTGATTGACTTCATCAAAATGATTTAAGTTGTAATTATCACGAATTACTTTGCCGTATTTAGCACTACAAATAGGCACGAGACCATCGTGATTGCGTTCATTAGGCATAATCGCTGTCCCTAAGACAACATTGCGGTATCTAAAATATCGAGAACATTGGTCACCTTTGAAGAACCAATCCAAGAATAATGATATACGCCGTTAGCCGTTTGTGATGAACCGTTAGAATTACAGTCTTTTGGGATCGCAGCAGAAGGGAACTTTTGATTAAATTCTAAAGAACCTTTTACAGAAAGATCATACATGGATTGTTCGTAATTAACGCTAAGACTTGGATTACCTTCCATAATTGAAATTGCAGGTGCCAAAATATCACCAATAACTAATTTTGCTACACTATTAAGCACTTTACTATTTACGAAAGTATCTCCTAGGGGAGAGCCCTTAATGCTGCCTGCAACAGCAGTCAGTGAAGCAACTTTCTCAGGAGCAATGGCTTCAACGTAACGTACAGTAGGTCCACCATGACTATGGCCGATCAAATTGACCTTGTCTTTACCCGTAATAGCTAAAGCTGTTTCCACTTGTTGTAACAGTTGCTCACCACGAACCACAGTTGATTCGACAGGAGACATTTGAGCGACAAAAACACGTGCACCATTTCGTGCGAGGTCAGGGGTAATTTGATAGAACTGATCTAAACCGAAATGTTCTGTACCAATGCGGCTAAAACCTAATGCAAAGCCATGGGCCATTACAATAGGGTACTTAGTTTGCGCATAATTGGTATTTACGTATTTAGCTTCGACATCGATCAGGCCGGAAGCATATGTAAGTTGAGATAAACCTACGAGACTTAGCAGAAGTGCTGGGATCATTTTTTTTTGTTTTCATTTTTTCTTCCTTAAAAAGACAATATTTATTGTCAAAAAATATTGTAAAGAAAAACTAAACAAAAATAAGATAAATCCGACTAAATGTTGATCATTATTAAACTGAAAAGAAAGGGTGAAAAATTCACCCTTTGTGTTTAGGTTTTATAGCCTTTGGAGTTTAAGTCGATTTGCATGCTGACGATAAACATCTACAGCACTTGGTGCAAAAATGCTTTTTAAACCGAGTAGATGGTTAATTTCATCTAAATGATTCCATTTATAATTATCACGAATGACCTTGCCAAATCGAGCGGAGCAACGCCCTACAATTCCATCTCCATCTTTTTCAGCCAAAAGAGAAGAAGCTAACATGCCATAATCAGATGGATCTAAAGCGGTATTAAATGGAGAGTTACCCATAAATGAATAATAATGAGTATTGTTGACACGATAAGCCCCTTCGCCACATTGGGTTATAGGTACGCCATTTGGGAAATTCTGACTAAATTTGAGTGATTCTTTCGTTCCTAAACTTTGTAGGGCTGCTTTAGCATCATAAGGAAAGACTTTTGGATCAAGACCAGATGCGAATGTAATCACTGGCGATACCAGATTGTCAAAAATCACGCGAGCAGGTGCTTCTAAAATATTACCTACTAATACCTTCTAGTATATCAGCCATTCTTGCTCCCTGATTTCCAGAAGCAATTGTCGTAACAGATGCGACATGATCAGGTATAACACCTGCAATATATCGAACAGTCTGACCACCATGACTATGTCCGATTAAATTCACTTTTTGCTTGCCGGTAATGGCAAGTATCTCTTCAACTTGACTCAGTGCTTGTTCGCCTCGCACTTCACTTGAGTTCATCGTTGAAACACGTGTTTGCCAGATGTTTGCACCATTTCGAGCAAGATCAGGAGTGATCTGATAAAAGTAGTCAACACCGACCATACTACCAAAGCCAAATAAGCCATGGGCAAGCACAATAGGGTATTGGGTTTGTGCATAATTTGATTTAGGTGTTTTGACGGTATGGTTAACGGCTAAATCTTTAATATGCGTTGAGGCTTGTGCAACAGGAAGAAAACATGAACCTATGCATAGGCTCATGACTATTTTTTTTAGTTTCATTTTCGATACTCATTCAGTGATTCGTTTATTTTTATGATTCAGGCGATATCCATCGCCATAATTTAAGATACTAAAATTGTGACTTAAGTCTATAAAAAATAGATAAATTGCAAATTTATTGATATAAATTGGATGGGTGACCCATTTATAGGATAGATATGTCATGCTAATGAGGGCTATTTAAACAGTCTGGACCCATCTAGAGATGAGTGCAGACAAAAAATATATTAGAGACCTTGTTGTTTAAGCCGATTTGCATGTTGACGATACATCGAGACTGGATCTGGCGCAAAGACACTTTTTAAACCAAGCACTTGATTGACTTCATCTAGATGATTCCAATTGAGATCATCACGGATGGTTTTACCGAATTTCGCACTACAACGTGAAACGAGGCCATCATTATCTTGACCACCATCAATTAATAGACTGGTAATTTTTAAAGCTGAGTCTAGATCAAGTGGGTTTGTGACCGTTCCGATACCCGTAAAGGAATAGTTATATATTCCTTGTTCACGATATAAACCTTCAGAGCATGAGTTTTGAGGAACGCCTATAGGATATTTTTGATTAAATATTGCTGATCCTGCTAAGCTCAAACTATTGGCTCCCGCAAGTGAGTCATGAGGGAAGGATGCTGGATTAAGTCCCTGTGCCCAAATAATAGCTTTAGACAGTAGATTGACTACAGCCACAATAGGTGTTTCAAGGATTGGTGCTGTATCACGAATTTTTAATATAAAATCAGACACTGGTGAGCCTTGATGTGGCGCCCCAATCGTTGTCATTGATGCGACTAATTCAGGTCTTACACCTGCGACATATCGAATTGTGGGCCCTCCGTGAGAGTGACCGATTAGATTGACCTTAGGCGACCCAGTGAGTGCAATGACTTCTTCAACTTGATGTAAAAGTTGCTCACCCCGAATTTCTGATGAGTTAAATGGCGATACACGGGAAGCCCATACATTTGCACCGTTACGGGCGAGATCAGGTAAAATTTGATACCAATAATCTACACCGAGTGGATCAGTGCCAATACGGATAAAACCAGACATTCCGTGACTAAATACGATTGGATACTGGGTTTTTGCATAGATAGTTTAAAATTTTGAAGTCACTTGTTCAGGTGTTGTAGCAGCGTAACTCGTGCCAATTAAACAGGCGAAAGAGAGGCATGTCCCCAAAATAAATTTTCTCATCTCTATTCCTTAGATGGATTGAAATACTCGACAATTTCCGTTGTCACAATAAGAGTATAGCGAAGCAAAAGGAAAGAAAAGAAAAGTGGATTTAAACTTTAGGGAACAATTTTTAAGATAAGCCTCCATAATTTCGTGATGAGCGTATGGAGGCTTGAGAAGATTATAGTCCTTGAAGTTTCAAACGATTTGCGTGTTGTCGATAAACCGATACTGGATCTGCTGCAAAAATGCTAGTCATCCCCATCATTTGATTGACCTCATCTAAATGATTCCAACGGTAATCATCCCGAATCGTTTGTCCGAAGCGAGCACTGCAAACTGGGACTAAACCATCATTTGCACCTTCCTTAGATACAATGAAAGATGCCGCTTGCATTGCATAATCCGATGGATCAAGGGCATTGGTAAACGGTGTATTACCAGTAAATGAATACATACGCATGCCATTGACTTGATATGCACCCTCACCACATTTTGTGGTTGGTACACCCGCAGGGAAACGTTCTGTAAATGCTAATGAGCCTGCTGTAGATAAACTTTTAGCCGAGGCAAGCGAATCATGTGGCAGGCTTTTCGCATTTAATCCTTGTGCCCAAACAATTGCTCCCGAGACAAAATTCATCGCTGTCGCAAGCACAGTATCAAGTCCTGTTCCTTCTGAACGCAAGATAAAGTCTGCCATAGGTGATCCTTTATTCACACCAGCGACAGTGGTCATGGATGCCACATGTTCAGGAATTGTTCCACCAATATAACGTATTGATGGTCCACCTTGACTATGCCCAATTAAGTTCACTTTTTGTGCACCAGTAATGGCTAAAATATCTTCAACTTGTTGAAGCAATTGCTCTCCACGAATTTCGTTGGAGTTGAATGGAGATACTCGTGTAGGCCAGACATTGGCACCATTACGCGCTAGATCTGGCAGGATTTGGTGCCAATAATCTAAACCAAAGCTCTCTGTACCAAGACGGACAAATCCTGTTAGTCCGTGTGCAAATACGATTGGGTATTTAGTTTTTGCGTAGGTATTGTATTTGCCAAGTGTCGAGGTCACAGGTTTCACTTCTAATGCAGAAGCATTAGATAATTGAGTCGTTAAGCAAGCTGCAGACGTAAGTAGGCACGCCATAATTTTGTTGTATTTCATCATCATCCTCAACTTTTTATTATCAAACCCTAATCCTAGAGTTAAATTGATTATAGTGATGTAAATCACATTTTAAATATCGAATAGATGAATGGTAAATTTTTAAGGTTAAAAAAGAGAGGTAGATTTGATCAATGAACTATCTTGATGAAGATTTGAATCTGCTTTCAAATCCAGCTTAATGAATTTGAAAGCAATTGCTCAATTAAAGAGCTAGAGATTTAAAGTCCTTGTAATTTAAGGCGGTTGGCGTGCTGTCTATAAACTGCAACTGGGTCAGGAGCAAAAAGTCCTTTAATTCCGAACAGCAAGTTCACCTCATCTAAATGATTCCACGGAAAGTCATCACGAATAGTTTTACCAAAATGGGCACTACAAACTGGAACGATGCCATCATTTTTTCCTGCTTTATGAACCGACAAACGGTCAAGTAGAACCATGACAGGGTCACCTAGATCCAAGGCATTCGTAAAAGGCTTGTTTCCTGTCATTGAATATAAATGAATTCCTTTTTCTTGATAAGCACCTTCGCCACAGTGGGTTAATGGTAAACCGAGAGGGAATTTTTGATTAAACAAGGCAGTTCCTTCAACAGATGTACTCACACCAGCGGCCATCGCATCATGTGGGAACGTATCAGCAGGAAGACCTTGCGCCCACATAATGACTTTACCAAAAGTGCTGATGAGAACATTCAGTAGCTCTGATGTTCCTGTTTTATCTGCGATTTTTAATACATCTGACGCGATGATTGTGCCTTTGTTGGCACCGGCTACAGTCATCACCGATGCAACATGTTCAGGCATTACACCTGCGGCATAACGAACAGAGTTTGCACCATGACTATGACCAATCAGATTGAGTTTGTCAGCACCAGTAATCGCCATGACTTCTTCAAGTTGTTGAACATATTGTTCACCTCGGACTTCAGAAGAATTGAAAGGAGACATTCTAGCCGCCCATGTGTTTGCACCGTTTCTTGCTAGATCAGGTAAAATTTGATACCAGTAATCCATGCCTAGACTTTCAGTGCCCAAACGTATAAATCCAACCATTCCATGAGCGAATACAATAGGATATTTCGTTTTGGCATAATCAGATTTGACACTTGAGACTTTGATCTGTTGAGCTTGAGTAGCATAAGTTGTCGTAGATGTTAGACATAGCGCTGTCACCAGCGAGCCTAGAATGTGTTTTATTTTCATTATTATTCCTAGTTTTTTAGTGAATCTATGATGTTCTTCCAGATGAACATACAGAAGACCTTAAAAGATGTTATTGAATGCAACAAGATACAAAAAATGCCAATTTAGCTTGCCGAATTAACATATAAAAAGCAAAAAAGAATCAAAAGTTTAAATAATTAAAGGATTTAATCATTAGCAAATGTGTTCAAAAAGCATTATTTAAATTTTGTCGAGAGTCGCTGATGGTCGGAAAAGCTATTCTGATGAATAGCTTTCCATTTAACTGCGCTATTTTGTGCGTCTAGAGTCCTGTCAGTTTCAAACGATTGGCATGCTGGCGATAAAGTGAAATAGGATCTGGGGCAAATAAACCTTTGAGACCGAACATCATATTAGCTAAATCGGTATGATTTAGTTTGTAATCATCACGAATTACACGTCCAATATGCGTGCTACAGCGCCCAACCATGCCATCATTATCTTTATTGCCATACGCTAAAGGCCCTAGCTGCATTAAAATGGTATCGATATCTAAGAGGTTGGTGGTTTGTGCAACACCAGTCCAAGAATAATAAAAGATTCCGTTGTCTATTGGGTTGCCTAAACGAGTACAACTTGACGCGAGAGCTTTTGTTGGAAAACGTTCATTAAATGCAGCAGAGCCTGTTTCAGTTAATGATTTCATCGAAGCATCAAAGCTGATCGGCATATCAGGACGACCTTGTGCATAAGCAATTAATGGGGGAATGATGTAATCCCCTAAAATATTAAATATTGTTCGAGTTGCTTCATTATTTTGAATTTTATCTGCGACCATAGAACCTCTGAAAGTCCCTCCTACACCAGTAACAGAAGCAACATAGTCGGGTTTTACTGCTGCAACATAACGCGCAGTCGGTCCGCCGTGCGAATGACCAATCAGGTTGACCTTTTTCTGCCCAGTGATCGCAATTACTTCTTCAACCTGAGAAATTAATTGTTCTCCTCGAAATTCAGTCGTATGAGCAGGTGAGAGTTGTGCTGCAAAAACGCGTGCACCATTGCGCGATAGATCAGGTAAGATTTGATACCAATAGTCAATATTGAATGTTTCATTGCCTATGCGAGACCAGCCTAACCAACCGTGTGTCATCACAATAGGATATTTGGTTTTTGCATAACTACCGATCTTTGTCTCATTTACTTCGAGTAATCCCGGACCTGCGTGGGCAGTGAATGAGCTTGATAAGCATAGCGTTGTGACGAATGCTAACGTCGTAGGTATCAATTTAAGTTTTAAGTTTTTCATCGTTCTTCCCTGTGAATGAATGTGTTCCTTGAAAAGATTAATCGGCAAAAGGAAGTTGACCGCCTTGATCATGAACTTGCTCGAATGTTTCTACCCGAAGTTGCTCTTGTGAATTATTAAAATGTTGAGAACGGAGGCGTTGTACAGCTTCCTGCTTTGCACTAGGGCTCATATTACTTTTTACAATGCTGTCACGTTCAGATAAATATTGATTGACCTTGCTTTTCCAATTTGAGCGCTGTCCATCAAGATTTTCTAGACGTTGTGTTGCTTCAGGACCCACTAAGCTGAGACGCATTTGACGAATTTCTTCTGCGCTACCACCACGAGCTTTAATTTCTGCAGTTAATTGACGCAGATCTTCAAGTTGAGAAAGTTGTTTTAAATTTTCTTTCCAATCTTCAGGTAGATCATTGAATAGTTCTTTTAATTTATCGGCTTTTTGTTTTTCAGATAAATTTTTATCTTCCATAACACTCATTCGAGCCAAGGTATAATCATGATATTCATCTTCGATACCAAATAAACCTTCAATTTCATAGTCTGAAAAAAATTGTTTACGCAATGATTTCATCTGATTAAAAATAGCTTTGTAATACTGCGCACTTTCTTTGTCATGGCTTGGTGGTGTTAGGTCACCCATTTTTTCACGATATTGAACATAACGTGACCATAAATCTGTCAGTTGACCTAGTAATGGTTCTTGATAGGTGCTTTGAGCAAATTTAATAAAATCAGCCTTAATTTGCGGAATCTCTTTTTCGCCGTATTGGGTAATAAAAAACTCAAAACAGTTCTTAGTATTTTCATTCACAATCAAACGGTTGGCATTATCGGTTTGGATTTGACAATTGATTTGAATATCTTGCTGACTTTTACTTGCAAAGCTAGAACCATTTACGGTTGTACTTTGTTGTAGCGCCATATTTTCTGATTGAATTTCGGCATCTTGTGCTGCTCGTTGTGAGTTTTCAACAGATTCAGCTGAGTCAGGTTTCAACCATTGAAAGAGAAGAAATAAAACGACCAGACACGCCACAATCAGCAGCGTAATTTTCAATTTAGCTTTTGAATTCATTTCACATCCTATGAAATCATTTAGTTATTATTAATGGTGTAGAATAATTTGCCACAAATGTCACATTTTATGCATAAAAATTTAATCAATATTCGATAAATGGATTTGATAAAATAGCAGTATTTTACTGATCTGAATATTATCTAATGTCTGCTAAATCTCCAAAAATTACTCGACGTCATATAAGTGGTGTATTTCTACTCAACAAACCTTTGGGGATTAGCTCAAATGCAGCATTGCAAAAAGTGCGCTGGCTCTATCGTGCTGAAAAAGGTGGTCATACTGGCGCTTTAGATCCATTAGCATCAGGCTTACTCCCGATTTGCTTAGGTGAAGCGACCAAGTTTTCACACTTTTTACTGGAATCTACTAAACGTTATCAAACGACGATTCAATTGGGAAATAGTACAACTACAGGTGATGTCGAGGGTGAAGTTTTGCTCGAGGCACAACCGATTGAACTTAACGAAGATAAAATTCAAAGTGTGATTCAGCAATTCGTTGGAGACATTCAACAAGTTCCTCCAATGTATTCTGCTTTAAAGAAAGAAGGTCGTCCTTTGTACGAGCTGGCACGTAAAGGAATTGAAATCGAACGTGAGGCTCGTCCAATTCATATTTTCGCGATTGAACTGATGTCTTTCACTCAAGATTCAATTACTTTGGATGTGACATGCTCAAAAGGAACGTATATCCGAGTATTGGGTGAGGATATTGCTAAAGCTTTAGGAAGTTATGGGCACTTAACATATTTACATCGTATTCAAACTGGGCATTTTGGTATTGTGCCAGAGTACACTATTGAATATTTAGAAAGTCTAACTGAACAACAACGTGAAGCATTATTGTTGCCTGCTTATGCGCCTGTGGATCATTTTCCAAAGGTTCAAGTACCAGAAGGTCGTGCAGAATATTTCTGTCGTGGGATGGAAAGTAATATTGATCATCCTGCCGAATCTCAAGTCCTCGTATTTGATGAAAAAAAGTGTTTAGGTTTAGCTGAAATTACTGATAAAAAACGTCTAGTTCCTAAACGTGTATTAAATTTATAAGCGAACTCAATTATGGAATTAGACATCATCCTCAGCCTGATTTTTTTTGCATTTTGCGCAGGCGCGATTGATGCAGCAGTCGGTGGTGGTGGTCTCATTCAGATTCCAGCATTGATGAGTGCTTTTCCTCATATGGCGCCAGCAACATTATTTGGCACCAATAAGCTAGCTGCGGTTGTTGGAACAGCAACATCCGCGTGGACTTTCGCTAAAAAAGTTAAGTTTGAATGGAAGTTATTACTGGTGGTGGCGATATGTGCTGCCATCAGTTCTTTTGCGGGAGCTGCCAGTGTTTCCATGATTCCGAAATCAATCTTGCAGCCCTTTGTCTTGGTGATGCTGATTGTGATGGCAATTTACACATTGTCAAAGAAGGAGTTTGGACAGGTTCATATTGCACAAACGGTAAACACTAAAATTCTGATCCTGGCTGGAATAGGAAGTTTGGCGATTGGGTTTTATGACGGATTATTCGGTCCGGGAACAGGAAGTTTTTTTATTTTTTATTTTATTCGATATTTACAAGTCGATTTTTTGCATGCAGCAGCTTTGGCCAAGATTGGTAATGTGATGACCAATTTAGCCGCTCTTACATTCTTTATTCCTGCAGGCCACATTTTATTTGCAGTGGGTGCCATGATGGCTGTTGCTAATATGATTGGTTCGATTGTGGGGGTGAAATTGGCGCTTAAATACGGTAGTGGTTTTATTCGTATTCTGTTTTTAATTCTGGTATCTATTTTAATTGTTCGATTAAGTTATCAGATGTTCTTAATGTAAACCATTCTCAACATTAAACTTTTTTATACAAATCGCTTCTTAAACCTATCTCGAAGTTATCGACTAAGCTCTTATAGTAAGTTGAGTGTTTTGAAGATCATTCAAGTTTTTCTTTTTTCAAATCATATTTATAAGACAGGATAACAAGATGAATATTTTTGAAGCTTTACGTGAAAGTCATGATGTTCAACGTGAACTTGCTGAGAAGCTGGTTCAAACTTCAGGGGACACGCCAGAACGCCGAACATTATTTGAGCAGCTAAAAAATGAATTGTTTGCTCATGCAGTGGCAGAAGACCGATACTTCTATATTCCACTGATGATGACCGATTCAGGTTTGAATATTACGCGTCATGCATTGGCTGAACATCATGAAATGGACGAATTACTTGAGCAACTCACCGAAACTGAATTCAGTAATCCAGGATGGTTAGCCATCGCAAAAAAATTGTCAGAAACAGTGCATCATCATCTTGAAGAAGAAGAGCATGGCTTTTTTCAGCAAGCAGGAAAAATTCTAGAGGATAAACAAAAAGAGAGTTTGGCTAAAAAATATCAAACTGAATATAAGAAATATAAGAAATTAGATAAAGACAGCTTGGTTTAATCCCATGATAAAAAAGATGGCATGTGCCATCTTTTTTTATGTTTCTATGCCATGTGATTTCATTCTAGCAGCGCGATAAGTAACACCAATTGATGCAATCATAATACAACCCAAAGCAACGGCTTGTAATAAGGTAATGTGTTCATTCAACAGTAACCAACCTGTCAATGCACCTAATGCTGGTGACAAACTTGATAGCGTTCCATAAGACATTTTACTTAAATTCTTTAATGCCAATAAATCCAATGCATAGGGAATGGCTGTAGCCAAAAGCGCAATGACGATGGCTTGTGGCCAATATCCAAATTGAACTAATGCGGATGGATTATGAACCATACTGATCGGTAATAATGTCAATGCTGAGAGGACGATCGCAATGCTGAGAGCATGCATGCCGATATTCTGCCGAACGACTTTCTGTCCAAAATAAATATAGAATGCCCAACAAATGCCTGCACCAATGGCCATAGCAGCACCAAGATATGAAAAGTTAGTCGCATTGGCATCTTGCCAAGGCACCATCAGCACTACACCGAAAATTGCCATGATGACCCAAATGTAATCACTTCGTTGTTGAATTGACAGTAAAGCCAAGGTGAGTGGTCCTAAGAACTCAAGTCCTACTGCAATCCCTTGTGGTAGTTTTCCTAATGATGCATAAAACAAGACATTCATCAAAGCGACTGAACCACTATAAAAGAGAAGATCTTTCCATTTTAAGTAAGGAAGGCGACGAAGAATTTTCCATGAACGGAACATCAATACAACCATAATTGATGCAAAGCATAGACGTAAAGTGACCACAGTAAATGGATCTAAAACTTCAAAAAGCTGCTTTGCGAAGGATGCACTAATTTGATAGGCGATCATGGATAAGACCATGAACAGCACGGCAGTGAGTTGAGCATTTGGCATTGGGAAAACGAAGCCGAATTAAAAAGAGTGAGACTGCTCAAATTTTAACATTATTATGATGACCACAGTGCTTCAATCCATCATGGAAAATGTAGTTTAAATTAAGTATGAGATAATTTTTGTTTGGCGTGTTGAGTGGTATAGGTGCAGCCAACTGAGGCACAAATGATGGTAAACAATGCTAGCCATTGATTCCATAACAATTGCTCACCCAAAAATACAAACCCAGATAATGCGGCAACAGCTGGTTCAATACTCATCAAGGTACCGAAACTTAATGCTGTTAGATTTCGTAGTGCAATCATTTCTAAAGTAAAGGGTAAGGCACTGGCGAGTATTGCTAAAGTGATGAATAACATTAGATGATTAATTTCAAATACGCTTGCTGGCAAACCGATACTGAGGGCAATCGGCATAAGAATGATACTTCCAACAAACATGCCTAAACATACGGTGTGATTACCTGAAACTCCCGAAGGCCGCTGACCAGCAATAATATAAAGTGCCCAACATGCGCCAGCTGCCAACGCAAAAAATACACCAAGTAAATCCAAAGGTTGTTTGGCTTGGTCAAAGGGAAATAAAAGGATCAGTCCAATTATGGCCAAACCAACCCAAATAAAATCAAACTTTTGACGCGCATAATATAAAGCCACACTGAGTGGACCAATAAATTCAAATGAAACTGCTAAACCGAGCGGAAGACGATCAATAGCAAGATAGAACAACATGTTCATGCCAGCTAAAGCGACACCATAACTGACAATGGCTTTCCATTTAATTTGTTTGAATTGAATTTTCCAAACTTGAAAAATAATCGCCAAAATCACAGCACTAAATGTCAGACGTAGGGCTGACACCGTAACGATAGGGAATTGTTCAAATAAAACTTTTGCTAATGAACCACTACTTTGTAGACTGATCATGGCGATCAATAACAAACCGAGTGCTTGTAACTGCGGGTTTATTTTTAACAAAGACATGGTTTTAAATGTATGATGGTTAGATTAGAAAGGGATATCTTTCATCTAAGTTGGCGGAGCCAACGTCAACTCAGATGAGACACCATAAAAAAACCACAGCTCGAAAAAGCTGTGGTTTTCCAAACGTATTAGAGATTAGAACAATACGCGAGCGCGGATTGTACCTTCTACGTTATGAAGTGTATCAAGTGCTTCAGCAGAAGCTGTAGCATCAACGTCCATGACTAAATAACCCACATCACCTTTGGTCATAAGAGACTGACCAGAGATGTTAATGCCGTGTTCAGCAAACAGGTTGTTGATTTTAGACAACACGCCTGGAATATTTTTGTGAATGTGAAGTAAACGGTGTTTACCTTCAGTCAACGGAAGCGCAATTTCAGGGAAGTTAACTGCTGACAATGTCATACCTTTATCAGAGTAAGCAACGAATTTCTCTGCAACTTCTAGACCGATGTTTGCTTGAGCTTCCATCGTAGAACCACCCACGTGCGGTGTTAAAATCACGTTCGGGATATTACGTAGTGGAGAAATAAACTCTTCACCGTTCGCTTTAGGCTCTTTCGGGAATACGTCAACAGCAGCACCAGCCAAATGACCTGATTTCAGAGCATCAGCTAAATCTTCAATTACTACACATGTACCACGTGCAGCATTGATGAAGATTGAACCTTGTTTCATCTGAGCAAATTGCTCTTTGGTCATGAAATTACGTGTAGAAGGAACATCTGGCACGTGTAGTGATACAACATCAGCATTTGCAAGAAGTTCGCCCATTGAGCCAACTTGGCGAGCATTACCTAAAGGTAATTTTGTTACTGTATCAAAGTAAATCACTTTCATACCCATGCTTTCAGCAAGGACAGAAAGTTGTGAACCAATTGAACCGTAACCCACAATACCTAAAGTTTTACCACGTGTTTCAAATGAACCTACTGCAGATTTGTTCCAACCACCTGCATGTGTATCTGTAGATTTTTCAGGTACACGACGAAGGAGAAGAATAGCTTCAGCTAATACAAGTTCAGCAACAGAACGAGTATTTGAGTATGGTGCGTTAAACACTGGAATACCACGGCTCATCGCAGCATTCAAGTTCACTTGGTTTGTACCAATACAGAAACAACCGACCGCGATCAATTTATTCGCAGCTTCAAAAACTTCTTCAGTTAATTGTGTGCGCGAACGAATACCGATGAAGTGAGCATCTTTAATCGCTTCTTTCAGCGCTTCACCTTCAAGCGCAGTTTTACGATAGTCGATGTTGGTGTATCCAGCAGCATTCAAAGTGTCGATTGCGTTTTGGTGAACGCCTTCTAACAATAGGAAACGAATTTTATCTTTAGGCAAAGAGAGATGTTGGCTCATTACGGCTCCGCTACAAAGGCCAAATTTAGTGGCAGTATGATAGCATACGTGAGCGTGCTATATACATTTCCTTTATGACTTGAGCTATGGATATTTTTGCAAGATATAGTCCTTATCAGACAAACTGCGGTTGAATTAACTGCATCATATCTAAGTAACATTCGCAAAATGTCTGATTTTATCGGGGTTTCATGGGAAAATGCTTTATAATGCACAATCGTGAAATTGACTCATCCAGTCGTGGTGATATTTTCTTCACATTCGCTTAACAAATACGCTTTTAAAATCTTGATTAAAGGTTTGTTTTTTAAGCAATCTACAACTTGTATCTTTCTTGCTAGGTCTGCAAACGATGAATGCTCCAGTTGCTTTAACCCCAGAGTTATTGACTCAATTAACGTCAATTGTTGGTGAAAACCGTATCAAAACTGATACGGACAGCCTACAAAATTGGGGACGCGATCACACTAAACATTTTGATCCAAACCCATCAGTCATCGTTTTTCCTTCGACGACTGAACAAGTTCAGGCAATTGTGAAACTAGCAAACCAATTTAATGTTGCTGTGACACCGTCAGGTGGTCGTACTGGTCTTTCTGCAGGGGCTGTCGCTGCCAACGGTGAAATCGTGGTCAGCATGGACAAGATGAACCAAATTTTGGAATTCTTCCCAGCAGACCGTATGGTGCGTGTACAATCAGGTGTGGTGACTGAGCAACTTCAGAACTATGCTGAAGAACAAGGTATGTATTATCCAGTTGATTTCGCTTCAGCTGGTTCATCACAAATTGGCGGTAACATCGGTACTAATGCTGGTGGTATTAAAGTCATTAAATACGGTATGACACGTAACTGGGTACTCGGTCTGACTGTAGTCACTGGTAAAGGGGATGTGCTGCGTTTAAACAAAGGCATGATCAAGAATGCGACAGGTTATGCGTTGCAACACTTATTTATTGGTGGTGAAGGTACTTTAGGTTTAGTGACTGAAGCGGAAATTAAACTTGAGCGTCAACCACAAGATCTGCAAGTAATGGTGCTCGGTGTACCTGACTTTGATGCAGTGATGCCAGTTCTTCACGCGTTCCAAGCGAAAATTGATTTAACTGCGTTCGAGTTCTTCGGTGAACTTGCGATGCAAAAAGTATTGGCAAATGGTCACGTGCAACGTCCATTTGAAACTGAATGCCCATTCTATGTATTGCTTGAGTTTGAAGCGCCATTTGAGCCAATTATGGACAAGGCAATGGAAATCTTTGAGCATTGTATGGAACAAGGTTGGGTACTTGATGGCGTGCTTAGTCAAAGCTTAGACCAAGTAGAAAGCTTGTGGCGTCTGCGTGAAGATATTTCTGAGTCAATAGCACCATTTATCCCATACAAAAATGATATTTCAGTGCTCATCACACACGTACCTGCATTCATTAAAGAAATTGATGCAATTGTTGCTGACAATTATCCTGACTTTGAAATCTGCTGGTTTGGTCATATTGGCGATGGTAACTTGCACTTAAATATCTTAAAGCCTGAAAATTTAACCAAAGATGAATTCTTTGCGAAATGTCAGGTGGTGAACAAGTATGTATTTGATACTGTGAAAAAGTATGATGGTTCAATTTCTGCGGAACACGGTGTGGGTATGACGAAGAAGCCATATCTTGAGTACACACGTTCAGCTGAAGAAATTGAATATATGAAAGCGCTCAAACAAGTATTTGATCCAAATGGGATTATGAATCCAGGAAAGTTATTTGATTTGAATTAAGCAAATCCCAAACAGCACTTCGGTGCTGTTTTTTTATGCCAGCCAAAAGATATCGAATGATATAAATTTGATCCTGAAAAAAATAGCATACATATCTGTGCTTTTTTGTCACAACAGTTCAGAACATCATATGTAAAAGATCAATGGCGAACTGAGTAAAACAATGATGATGAAAATAATGACCACAGTTGGTCTAGTTAGTATGATGCTCACGGGGTGTGCTACTACGAAAAATGTTATTTCTAAAGTACATGGGAATGACACTCCTTTAGAGCAAGTCTTGAAGCTACATCCTGAATTACGCAATGAGCTTGTGACTGTTGAATTACGTCAGTATTTCAATCGTGCCGAAGCACCGACCGTAGCCGAAGTCAAAGTGACGCAAACAGGCTTGATGGATGACTCAATTGCTGCCGAGCGCTTTATCTATAGTTTTAAATTGAACGATGGTAAATGGCAGCAAGTTAATAAGAAAACTGAATACAAATGTGGGCGTGGAAAAAATACAAAATCTTTCCAAACTGCGCTTTGTCCATGACATCAGACCAGAAATTCGGTTTAAAAAGGCATAGTGAGTTATGCCTTTTTTATTGCGTGCATTATTGAGTCGAATAAGGATGAGTAGACGAGAAGCGCCACTCACGATAGCAAATATAGCCCATCGCTAAAATGGGAAAAATCATACATAAGAAGCCAAACAACATATAAGTAATCGCACCTAATATTGCACCTGAGCTGAAGGATAAAATAGTCGGTAAGATTTTTAGAATATTTTGTTTGGCAATTTGTTTGCGTTCTTCTGATACATGAGGTGCCCCATAAGCAATAGTACAATCAATGGTGAGTTGAGCAAGATTGCCCGTCATTAAGGTTGAGGTAGCCATTGTAGATAGTAATGTTCGGATAATGGCATTTCGAATTCCCATTGCAGCAATGCCCAATGTTGCGGTAAGTATTGCGCCAAATTCAGCCAAAGTATAAAACGGGCTGAAATTAAGTCCCGCCAGCATGAAGAGCGTTAACAGTATTGCCTCTGCAATAAAGAACCCAAGTAAGATGTTCGGATATTTGTCTTTCCAACGTTGTTCACACCATGCGGTAATACCAATCGTAAATACGAAAATGCCAATAAAAAGAGCCCACAGTCCTAATCCTCCCAGGATCGTTTCTTTGCCTGCAGTCACGATATAGCCAGTAACATGATTGGTATAAATGCCAAATAATGAAATAAATCCAACGGTATTTAGCCAACCACCGACGAGCGATAGAATCGAAGCTTCATGATGATGTCGCCAGCGATTTTTAATTGGTATGTAGCATTTTGACATAGTTCTAAAAGCTCAAGGTGTACTGAGAGATTACATCGACAAAACAAGTGTTTTATTGAGTCTGCAGATCCTTTGCTTTGTGGAATTAGTCCACATGAACATTAAGTAATTAAAAGTTTCATATTTATCACTGGTGAATGTTCAGATTAGATGATTTCTAACATTTTATATGTTTCAAATTGCATCAAATTTTGATGACAAAAATATTTCAATTGATAAAACACAACTGAAAGCATCATAAAATTAACGTAGAGGGAAATCTAAAACCACATTAAACTAAAGTCATTCAATAAATAAGATAAAAAATGAAAACACTCTCTTTTATCCATCGTAACGACAGTCATTTTTCAGTTGGTGACTTTAATCCGGTTGTGTCTGTTTTTTCACACTATGAACTTGGAAATACAGTATCCCCATTTTTGCTTCTCGATCATATTGGTCCCGGTACGTTGAAACCCTCTCAACTGCGTAAAGGTGTTGAAGAACATCCACATCGTGGATTTGAGACAGTCACGTTCGTGTATGAAGGTGAGTTAGAGCATTGGGATTCGCAAGGTGGTGGAGGTGTTATTCAGAAAGGTGATGTACAGTGGATGACTGCTGCATCAGGCATTATTCATAAAGAAAAATTTAGTGAGTCATTTTCCCGAGAAGGTGGACGATTTGAAATGATTCAGCTGTGGGTGAATTTGCCAGCAACTGCAAAAAAATCGAATCCGCGTTATCAAAGCTTACTCAAATCTAATATCCCGGTTGTAGATTTAGCTCATGATGCGGGTACTGCGCGTGTCATTGCTGGAGACTTTATGCAAGTGAAAGGACCAGCATTAGTCCATAGTCCTTTGCTGGTTTTGGATTTGGATTTAAAAGCAGGTCACACACTCACATTACCAGCAGGACATTTGGATACCACACTGATATATATGCGCCGTGGTAAAGTTGAATTTGGCATAGATGATGAATTGCTGACTGATCAGGGAATGGCGGTGTTTTCAAGTCATGGTGAAAACGTTGAATTCACCACATTGTCTGATAGCAAAATTTTATATCTCATGGGACAGCCACTAAATGAACCTTTAGTCGGGCGTGGTTTTTATGTCATGAATACGCAAGATGAGATTGTTGAAGCGATTGAGGAAATGAAGCATGGTACTTTTTTGAAAAGTCATGCAATTGATGCCAAATGATGTGAATGTTTGGGTGAGAAATTGATTTAAGATAAAGGCTAAATTTTCGTTTAATTTTCAGACTTTCTTTCTCAATTCAGGGTTACAAAAACGCAAAACTTTGTCATGGCATTGTGATGCATTTCACGTAAACTACGCTTCCAAAAAATATTCAAACATGTGAAAAAAAACATGCAAAAGGTGAGTAAAGCAACCTTAAGTCGGGCAACAATTATGTTTCCTTTGGCATTGGTGCTCTTCGAATTTTCAGTCTATATCTGTAATGATCTTGTACAACCTGCGATGCTTACGATTACACGTGAGTTTGGTGTAGGCAGTGAGTGGGCGCCATCATCCATGTCTTTCTTTTTATTGGGTGGAGCATGTTTGGCGTGGTTTTTAGGTCCGTTATCAGATCGCTTAGGTCGTAAAAAAGTACTCCTTGGAGGTGTTTTCTTTTTTGTGGTCTGTTGTTTGCTCATTTTATTCACCCAGTCTATAGAGCAATTTCTTGCATTTCGTTTTTTACAAGGGATTGGGCTGACCATTATTTCAGCTGTGGGTTATGCTGCCATCCAAGAAATTTTTGAGGAAAGAGATGCGATTAAAGTCATGGCTTTAATGGCGAATATTTCATTGATCGCACCATTACTTGGTCCTGTGCTCGGCGCATTTATGATAGACCATGTGTCTTGGCATTGGGGTTTCATTGGGATTGCCTTTTTAGCAGCCTTAAGTTGGTTTGGTCTTAAAGCAAAAATGCCTGAGCAGCATTTGAGTATTCCTAAGCAACCATTAAGCTATGTATGGGATGACTTCAAAGCCATTTTTAAAAATAAAA
Organism: Acinetobacter sp. ANC_7553; assembly: GCF_056779895.1. Taxonomy (NCBI): domain Bacteria; kingdom Pseudomonadati; phylum Pseudomonadota; class Gammaproteobacteria; order Moraxellales; family Moraxellaceae; genus Acinetobacter; species Acinetobacter sp. ANC_7553. The sequence continues at coordinate 99,301 of NZ_JBWYIV010000008.1, forward strand.
AATTTATGGGCTTGGCTTTGTCAGTACCCATGGTCTCAATTCCACTGATTTTGTGGATCGCTATGTCACCTGTAATTTTGGTCGAACAGCTCGGTCTGACCAATATGCAATATGGCTATGCACAGGTGCCTGTATTGGGTGGTTTAATTATTGGAAATATAGTCTTGATTCGCGTCATTGATCGCTATGCGGTAGGAAAGACCGTGCTAGTTGCATTGCCGTTGATGTTGGTTGGAACGCTTATTGTTTTGGCAGGTGTGATTTGGCAGGATTATTTGTTATGGTGCTTAATTATCGGTATGACCTTAATCAGTTTTGGTGAGGGCTGCAGTTTTTCTGTGCTTTATCGTTTCAGTTTAGATGCATCTGAGGTATCTAAAGGAACTGTTGCTGCCGCAGTAGGTATGATTATGATGATTGCATTCTTTGTTGTGATCGAAATTGTACGCATTATGTATGAATCTTACGGCACGATGGCATATGCATTGGCTTGTTTTATCCTTATTGCACTGTGGTTTAGTGCTCCAAGAAAAATTGTTCATCAGATCATGCAAGAAAGAGCCACTTCAGCATAAAAAAATCCTCCTTGTGGAGGATTTTTTAATCATTGTATTTGTTCGAGATGTTTGAGTTTACGATCAAAAATAAAAGGGGCAAAGGGTAGAACGGAAGCTATCAGCCCAAGAATAAATACATTGATAGACCACTTTTGCTTCTCGCATACCACAAATAATACGACTAAAAACAACACAAATAGAACGCCATGTCCCATGCCAATATATTTCACATAAATAGGCTGATCTAACATATATTTCATTGGCATGGCAAAAAAAAGCAGTAGTAGGAATGAAATCCCTTCAAGTAAACCAATAATACGTAAGGACTTAATATTCATTCTAAACCCCACAAAAGAAGACATCCTATTTTACCTAATCGTTGTTGTAGCAAAGTTAGAATCTATGTGGACTAGATCGCATTGTTTAAGGGAAATATAATTTATAATAATCGTTTTTTATGATAGTAGATTTAAAAATAAGCTAATATGTCAATCATGTCTATAAAGATGGATATGAAGTGATACTCACAACATTTTATAGATCATCAGCGAAATAAAAAAGGACTAAGCTAGAGCTTAATCCTTTGATGAGTCTTGGGTGTAGTTTAGCGTATAACACCACATGCTACACGATCACCCCCACCACCTAGTGGTTTAGGTTGGTCTGAATAATTGTCACCACCTGCATGTACCATGATGGATAGACCTTGAATATCTGCAAGTGTAAGACGTGGTGCAATCACTTGTGTTTTTGCATTACCTGACGCGTCAACGTTCAATACAGGTAAGTCACCTAGATGACCATCGTTTGGCGTACCATGCCCAGGCGCTTGATTTGGATTGTAATGTCCACCAGCGGCAAGCGCAGCACCCATTTTTCCATCTTTTTCAGCAGGCTCACATGAGCCTTTTTCATGGATATGGAACCCGTGATATCCAGGTGATAATTTAGTTAAGTCCGTTGTGATCACAAGACCTTTGTCACTATCTTGGAAGCTAATCGTTCCAATTTGATCATGAACTCCTTGAGCACTCACCGCATTTACAGGAATGGTTTGGATTTTAGTGTTGGATTCTTTGGATGCAGATGTATTTTGCGTTGCTGCACATCCCACAAAGCCTAAACTCAGCAATGCACTGAGCATAGAAACTTTGAATGCTGAAACTTTCGATTGCATTTGCATGCTGTTCTATCCTTGTTCCATGTAAGTGATAACGCATTGAAACAAATTTGGCATTTAGCAACAAGAACGATTTAAGTATTTGATTGTATAGATTTCTTATCAGTAAAAAATAAAACACCACTTATGAGAGTGGTGTTTCATTGTCTTGATCGTAGGCCATCGTGGCTTTAGGCACGGGTTCTGGTTCCAGTGTTTCATGTAACCATTCACGCCAAATGGCTAAAAGAATGGCGAGAATTACAGGACCAATAAAGAGTCCAACTAAACCAAAGCTCGCTAAACCACCCAATACACCAAACATGATCAATAAGAACGGAATTTGAGTAGCACCTGAAATGACCAAAGGACGAATGACATTATCGGCTGTACTCACCACACAAACGCCCCAAGCCATTACGCCAATCGCCTCAACGGTCTGACCTTGTGAAAATAACCACAGTGAAACAGCACCATATGCCACTGGAGGACCAAAAGGAATTAGCGCCATGATAAAGGTCATAATGGTTAAAAGCATTGGATTTGGAACACCAGCAACGTAATAGCTGATTCCTGCCAATATCGACTGTGCAACGGCAGTCAAACCAACACCATATACCACTGCACGCGTTGTTTCAGAGATCGTGTCGATATAATGTTGGATACGTGGACCAATGACTTTCTCCATCGCTTTACTGACCTGTTGAACAATCGTTTGTCCATCACGGTAAAAGAAAAAGAGAGAGAGCATGGCAAAACCAAGTTTGACTAAATTTTTGGTAATTTCGCTAATCACGAATTTACCGTAATTTAGATGTCCTTGAATCCATACACTAATATTACTAAAAAGTGCATTTGGGTCGGCATTGATGTCACGTACAATTCGAGAAACTTCTTTACCTACAATGGGTAACTCACGTATCACGTCAGGAACGGTGATATGACCAGAAGCCAGTTGGCGCTGTAAATCAAAGAATAAGTTTCGGCCTTCATGTTGAAGTAAGAAGATAGCAAAGGTGAACGGTAAACCGACAACGAGTGCCAATAAGAACGTCATAACAGACGCACCCAATGTAGGTCGATTACCACACCAAGCGAGAATACGTTTGTATAAAGGCCAAGTCATATAGGCGATAATACAAGCCCATAACACAGGTACGATAAAGTATTTGACAATGTCATATCCCAAATAAAGCAGAATAAAAAACAAGCCAAATAAAAGTACACGCTGTAAAGTTGGATTAAAATCTTGCACTAAAGTCTCTGATCTATATTCTTGATTTTCAAACGTATCTGCCGCACATCTGATTCATTTCGAGTATGCATTTAACATCATATATGAAAATGAAAAAAAAGTGCGATGACAATCTGTATTCTTTATTTAGAACCAATCACTTGGATCATCAATTAAAACATCTAACAAGGGTTGCCATTGTTGTTGTATTGATAAATAAGTTTTTTGATTTTTATCAAAAATATTGAGACCCTGCATCGCCAATTGACCATAAGCTGTTCGTTCAGAAATCCAAGCAACAGGTTGTTGTTCAATCTTGGCAAAGAACTGTTGGATCTCTTGAGCACTCTGACTATTTGGTTTGACACGATTTGCCACCAAATGAACTTGAACTTTACCTTTCCGAATACGTTTAATGTCATGAATGTGTTTTAAGAAACGACGCGTGCTGTCGATATCAAAAAAAGAAGGTTGCAGAGGTGTGACCACTGCATGACATTCTGCAATTAATTGTTCTGCATGTTCGCCTGTTAATGCACCTGGAGCATCAATAATCAGATAATCAAGATTCTTCGGTGCATCACCAATCGATTTTTCATGGCGCCAATCTAAACTTTGAATGTGTGTTGCTGATTTTGGGCGCTGCTTTAACCATTGCAATGCAGATTTTTGATTGTCCGCATCCGCCAATGCAACTTTATAACCTTTCTGTGCGAGTGCTGTCGCCAGTGTAATCGCAGAAATTGTTTTTCCACAGCCACCTTTTTGGTTGGCAATCAGTATCGTTTTCATGAGTTTAAAATTATACATGCTTCAAATAAGGTCTGATCTTAGCTTAGCATTAAAATCAGCCAAAACGCGCATACATGACAAAAGTTTAGTTCTTGTTTAAATTGTCCGCATAACAAGTCATAGAGAACGTCAATGTCCATTTGGATGGCAATGTTAATAGGCGCCTGTATTGGCGTGGTAATCACCACAATGATGTTGAGCTCAACCCGCAATGGCCGTATCAAAGCAGAATATGAACAATATATTGCAGAGCTTGAACTTGAGCATCAACACGCATTAGCTGCTGCTCAAAAACGCAGTGTAAATACCAGTCGTGCGGTGCTGAAAGGTAAAATGGCTGAACAATTAGCACCGATTATGCCTGAATTTCAATATTTACCCAGTGATGCTAAATTCTTAGGTGATCCTGTCGACTATGTGGTATTTGATGGATATACAGATTTCCGTGATGGTGATGGCGTAGCAGAAGATATTGAAGTTGTACTGATTGATATTAAAAGTGGTGGAGCACGGCTCACCAAAGGTCAGATGGCAATTGCGAATGCAATTGCCGAAGGGCGTGTGCGTTTTGAGACGATCCGTATCGACTTTCAAGACTAGCTTGGATCAATAATCCACTACTTAGAAGTGATCAGTTGGTTTTAGTCGCGCGAGCAAGCATCATGCGACGACCTACTTTGGGCACTTCTTCTGCTTCGAAATAATCGAGTTCAGAAATCTCAAAGCCAGCATCAAGCAGTGCTTGCTCGATATTTCTGTTCAAATGACAACCATCAGCAATCACTTTCTGTACTGGCGTTAAAAGATCTTGAAGACGCTTTAAACTCTTTTGCTGTTGTGCATCGTAAGCGACATGTTCAACCAAATGCAAAGTGCCACCGATGCGTAATACACGTTTAATTTCATGTAAAACTTGTTGAACATGACTCACACTACATAATGTCCATGTGCTGACGACATGTTGAATAGATTGATCTTCAAATGGTAAATTTTCCGCTTTAGCATGAACATGTTCCACATGGAACGGTGCATTTTGAATACGTTGTTCAGCTAATTTGTATACATCTAGGCTCGGTTCAAGCGCATAGAGACTGCCCACAGCTTGATAAAATGGCAGGTTAATTCCTGTACCAAAACCGATTTCTAATACCTCACCTTGAATCGGAAGTAGAAGACGGCGTCTGCTATCCATCATACTTGGTAACTGCATGACTTGATTCAGAATATGCGGGAATACTCGTTGCTGATAAAATTTATAAATCATTTTTGTTCTTAACATCTTCCATTATTCGATTATTTTACACGTTCAATAAACTTTTAACAGTAGACAAAATTGTGACTAAAGCACGATAGATTGTTACTGTTCATCAATTTCCTTTTCAGAATGAAGTTTTAAGATAGATCATATAGATTTAGGTTAAATACAATTCAGTCGGATGTTGTCCATAGTAGATGTATGTGCTGCTGTTGAGTTGTTTTTGACACTTAGAAAGAAGGATGGATGTCTGTTGAAAAAGTTAGTTCTCGCATTATGTATCGCCCTTGGTGGTGTTTCGGCTTATAGCTCTGCCAGTGTGAAGTCGAGCGACTTTAATATTGCCAATGGTTTACCCCCAGCTTCGGCAGATCAAAAAATTTCGGTATTGGAACCTTTTGAAGGGGAATTTCGTATTCTTGGTTCGAAAGAATATACCGATGATCCGCAAGCCCAATTTTCACCCATCGACTATGCAGTGACCCGCGGTATTTTCACAGAACCTGAAATTGCACGACAAATTTCGATTAATCAGTATGACCGCTATTTAAATTGGAAAATGGCAAAACCACCGATTCACCCACGCTTAGCAACACAGTTGGTGAGTAACATGCACATTATCCCGGCTAATCCACAAATTGCGAAAGAAATTAAGAAAGTTCAACGTGGTGATCTGGTGCGCCTAGAAGGGGAATTGGTGCAAATCAATGCCAAAGATTTGGTGTGGAAGTCAGCTTTGGATTGGAATGGTATCGGCGATGGTGCATGCAAATTAATTCGCGTCGAATCAATTGAATGGTTAGAAAAGCGAAATATTTAAATATGATTTGAGATTGATGAGTTTGAAATGATTTTCAGCTCAAAGTTTTGATCATTAGATAAATGAGAGTGTGGGATCATGAGCGTTGGCAAGACATCCTTATGGATAAGTTTATGTATTGGCGTACTCGGGAGTAGTCTTGCCGCATGTCAAAATCCAGTCTCTGAAGTGCAAGCGGAGTCCCATCACTATACTGATCAGCAAAATTGTCCTGCACTATTGGTGATGAAAGTGGGTGAAACCTTAGAATTTAATGCAGCAGAAAATCCAAGTACGGGTTATCAATGGCAAATTATGCAACCGCTTCATCTCTTTAAAGTTGAAGAACAATATTTGGCGACTGAAAAATCAAAAGCGATGGTAGGCCTTGGAGGTGAAAAGACAGTGAAGCTGACTGCGCTAAAGCCTGGTCAGGAACTCATTGAATTGGCGTATGTGCGACCTTGGGAAGTTGCTCAAGACCGTACTCAAACAGATGCCCCAACATCGTGGCAATGTCGAGTACGTATTTCTTAAGCAGGCAGAAGACTGTTTCTAAAATTGTGCTGTACTTTTACTATGTACGCTATTGTTCTTTCGTGACACTAGTATTTTGACTCCAATGTTGGAGTTGGGCTTTCGCAGTATAATAATCACTCATATTTCGAATTGCATCTTTAGGATTTCGAAGCTCATCTTCGGGAGACTGTTCGAGCTCTTGATAGACCTCAATCTGATTTTCCCAGTATTGATAAAATAAGCCTTGAATATATCTACCTTGTTCCGTCTTAAGATCTAATTCTTTCAACATATTGAGGGAGGACTGAATGAGATCTCGTTTACGCTGAAACTCCATATCCGCATTTAAATTGCCATCTGCTTTTAATTGCTGAAGTTCTGCGTCTAGCTCATCACTTAATTGCTCAAAACTTTGATCATATTGATTCAGCAAAGCAACGTCATGTGCGTCATTTGGAGTGGATTCAAACGATTTGATCGGCTGTGCTTCAATTTGTGTTTTCAATTCAACAGATGGATCAACGGATTCTTTTTGTTCGGTCTGAGGGTTTTGTTCTGTTTTTTGGCATCCAATGAGCATGAAAGGCATACTCAAGCAGAGTGCAAATATCGAAAGTCGAATAGGGTGAAGATTTGCCGTCATGAGAGTCAATCCTCTGTTGGTTTTTTTAATGAATGATCGAGATTAAGTTTAGTTTATCGCGCACGATAGTGATAGGCATAAGTGATATAAGGAAAGGAAACTTCATCATGGAGCATGAGTCCCGTATGTTCAAATACGATCGATTCAAATGCTGTCTTCATTTTTGCTTGGTCTGCCGCTGACATTGCCGCAATAAAACTGGTAGATAAGAGTCGTTTGCTGATGACCTGTTCAACACTGCCGACTTGATGCTGAGTGAAGGTGCTTAAACTTTGGAATTCAAATAATTCTTGCTGCTGAAATACATTTTGCCATTGGTTGCTATGAAAGCGTGGCGTATCGGACTCAAAAGGTGCGATGTAATCTGCCAATGCTTTGACCCAATCCACTGAGATATCTCGTTGGTTCCAGACTAGACCTAAATGCCCTTGGGGTTTAAGAAGGCGATGCATTTCTTGCAATGTTTGTCGTTCAGCAAACCAATGAAATGACTGTGCGCATAAAATAGCATCAACACTATGCGTTGATTGCGCAATTTGATGGCTTGATGCTTGTAGTGTCTTCACCTCAGGATGTACTATTTTCAATTGTTCGAGCATTGCTGGAATCGGTTCAACGGCGATTATGTTCGAGGTGACTTGTTTTAGATAGTGCAGGAATTTTCCTGTCCCTGATCCTAAGTCAATCGCAACTGCATCAGGATGAAGATTCAATTCATCTTTCAACCACGTGACGATAGCCTGTGGATAATTTGGTCGGACTTGTTGATAAAGTTCAGCCGCAGAACTAAACCCATTTTCAGCAGCAGGATGAAGTGAATGTGTCATATTTTGCGCTTTTTAATCTGAACAGTATCTATAAAATATGACACCGACAATGTGATGTAAGCAAGTGAACGATTGATTCATTTTGCAAACCAGATGATGAGAACCCTTTTTTGGAATTGCAATGGATAAGCAAATAGTATTTGAAGACGAACACATCAGAGCAATTTATTTAAAAGGAACAACAGAAACATTGGTTCTCTCTTTTGGTGACTTGATCAGTCGTGCCAAAGGCAATGCCATTAATGCTGAAAAATCCTTAGCCAAATATGACTACAATGTCATAGGTATCATGCCAAAACAAAAGTCATGGTTCCCATCACAGAGCATGCACGCTTTAATCGAGCAAATATCACCTTTGTTGAATCAATTTCAGCGTGTCGTGGCTTATGGTGGTTCTATGGGCGGCTACGCAGCGATTAAGTACAGTAAGCTATTGGGCGCAGCACGTGTGATCTCTATGGTGCCACAATATTCAATTAATCCTGCTGAAATCGAAGACCGCCGTTATACTGATTTTTACGATCCTAACGTCAATGCTGACATGCAAATTGACGCGACAGATATTGCGTCCGATGCAGAATATATCGTGGTTTATGATCCTTACTTTGATCTGGATCGCGAGCACTATGAAAAGATTAAGCCACTTATTCCTCAACTCAATACACTACATTTACCTTATACAGGCCATGATGCGGTTGCTGTATTAGCAAATTCTGCGTTATTGCATGATTTTATTGAACATGAATTTGATGCAACCTACTTTTATCGCCAGATTCGAGCAGTTAAAAAGAACAGTAAATTTTACTATCGAAGCGTGATCGCACATCTGCTTGGCACCCACAATGAAGCATTAGGTAATATTTTAAAAACCATCGATCTACAACTAGACAGTAGCTTTTTTGATGCCAGTCTTAAACAGACGATTACACGTATCTTACTGACCAATAAAAGAGTTGATGAACAAGATTTACAAAAGCTTGGTATTTCGATTCATTTGCCATTTGAAAATAAAACACAACTTCATGACAGCTTTGGCAAAGTCTTGGTCTTTAACGTGATCACCCAAAAATTAGAAAGCTATGAACAACATGTGATTGATATTAATGGTAAGTACATTATTCCATTACATGTGGAAAGTACTGGATTGGCCCAGATTGAAATTAAAAAACAGCACTATCTCATTTGTATGAATGATCGCCGTGTTACCAAATTGATCAAAATGGATGATGCGCTGAGTGCGGATATGAGCCCTTTGATTGTGAAAAAGGGCGAAGGTTTCTTTAGTATCAGTTATAAGCATCTCTATATGCACTGCGATGAGTTAGGAAACTGTATTTTTGAATCAGACACTGTTGGTGAGGCAGAAAAATTTTCAGTGGAGTAAGGCTGAATTTTTCATAGCAATTGATCAAAGCGCTTCGGCGCTTTTTTATCTTTAAGTAAAAAAATATAGAGTGTGTGATAGATCTCAATCTGTCGTAAAAAGCGATATTGTTTAAAATTTACCCGTGTTTATTTTGTAACGAAAGCGATGGAATGACTCTGTTTCATTGTTAAGATCAGGCAATATATAACCAATTTGAATGATTCAAATGATGATGTATTTATGAATATCGGAATATTCATGCATCTTTGACGTGTCTACTTGAGCACAAAAACCCATATAAATGGAATTTAGGTGGGACAGATGAATAAAAAGAAAATTGTAAAAACTGAAACAGGAATGAATCCTCCAAAACAATCGCGTACACATCGCCGTGTTATGCAGGTGATTCAAACTGCTGAAAAACTTTTAGTTAAAATGGGCTTAGAGTCAATTTCAATTCCCGAAATTGCCAATGCTTCAAAAATTCCAAGAGCCAGTATTTATCAGTTCTTTCCGACAAAATATGATCTGTTGCATCATATGGCACAGTTGCATTTGCAGAAACTGGTAAGCTTGCTTAAGGAAGCTGGTTTAAACGTCATACGAGAACATCCGCACGAAAGTATGTCGGCTTATGGTCGAATGGTGGCTGCAGCTGTGATTGAGACCACTGCCAAGTTTTATAATGAATCTGCTGTGGCCCGATTATTGATTTTATCAGGACCACTGAACCGACAAGTATATTTACGTCATCAAATGGAACTCAAACAGTTCAGTCAAGATTTAAGAGATGCACTTAAAGCAATTCGGGTAGATGATTATTTACCGCAACAACCTGACAGTATGTTGATCATTATTGAAATGATCTTTACTTGTATGAAACATGGTTATTACACAGAAGATCGGATTTCTGAACGTATTTGTGAAGAAGCGTATCGTTTGGCAACGGCATATTTAAATGCGCTGAAAGAAGATCAATTTTCCCTAAAAGCACAGCGTGCAGCAACGACGCAATCTGAGACAAAAAAACAGTCAAATCAGCTATTGTTGACCTACAATTAAGCTTACAATCAGTTGAATTATCATGAAAATCTTGCAGTCGAAATGCAGATCAATATTGCTGAGGTTCAACGTGAAAGCTGTTTTTTTGGATCAATTCTCTCTCGATCAGAATGATTTAGATTTTTCGGGGTGGTACCAAGTCTTTGATGAGGTAACATTCTTTGAGCGCACTGATCCAGATCAAGTGCTTGAACGCATTGCGGATGTAGATGTGGTGGTGACCAATAAAGTGGTGATTACGGCAGACATGATGCAACAACGACCGCAGCTTAAATTAATTTTAATTTCAGCCACAGGCACCAATAATGTCGATTTAATCCAAGCAAAAGCTCAAAACATTGTGGTATGTAACTGTCAGGCATATGGTACTGCCGCTGTAGCTCAACATACCATGATGTTGATGCTGAACTTGGCAACGTCTTTTATTCAATATGATCGTGCAGTTCGTGCGGGTGAATGGAATAAAGCGTCACAATTCTGTTTATTAGATTTCCCCATTGCCGAATTGAATGGTAAGACCTTGGGGATTTTGGGCTATGGTGAACTTGGTCAAGCCGTAGCGAAGTTGGCTGAAGCCTTTGGTATGAAGGTGATTGTGGCTCATTTACCAGGACGACCTGCAGCCGATGATCGTGTCAGTTTAGAAAGCTTGCTGCGTCAATCAGACTTTATTAGCTTACATTGTCCATTAACTGAAACAACACGCGACTTAATTGATGCAGAAGCATTCAGTCTAATGAAAGAAAGTGCATATTTAATTAATTGTGCCCGTGGTGGCATTGTGAATGAACAAGCATTGGCGGAAGCACTAATCAATCGGAGAATCGCAGGGGCAGCGACTGATGTATTGAGTATAGAACCGCCTCAGCAAGGCAATGTGTTATTGAATTCGGATATCCCTAATCTCATTATTACACCACACAGCGCATGGGGAAGCGTTGAAGCACGTCAACGCATTGTGCAACAAGTACAGGAAAACGCAGCTGCATTTAAAGCGGGTCAACCGATCCGTCAAGTTAACTGAAGTTAAGTAATAAAAAAGGTGCTGTGAGAAGCACCTTTTTTCTTGAAGAGATATAAATAAACTCAACCTAATAAATAAACTCCACTTAGGTTTGAATAAAACGACCTGGTTTAACGTGGGACACCTGCATCACTGTCATCTACAGCTGGACTAGAGGTGGTAGCTCCACTATTAGGTAAAGCAACACTTTGACGCTGAATGGTCGGTTCTGCTTCAGGTGCTTGATTTTGACTTGCTAGCGTGGTGTTGGCTGATTGCGCAGTTTCAAGGTTGACTGAATTTTCTTGAACGGGTAAAGCGACCGATGCAGTAGTTAGAGCAGGGGAGGCTGTGACAGCAGGTGCTGTCGTTGGGTTGGGTTGACTCAAACTGCCTCTTTCGATGGGAACACCACCTGCACCGACGAGGTTCTGTTTAGCATGCTGCACAGATTTAACAGTTGTATCCACGCCTTGACGAGCACCGTCACGTAATGCAATCGCTTTTTCATTGGTGAATTCTTTGGTGTTTTGCCAAGCTGAATCGACGGATGGTTTGATTTTAGCAATACCTCGCTTGGTCGCATCATCAACGGTGTTGGCTGTATTTTGCAAAGTCTCTTGTGCTTTGACTGCAAGTACTTTGGCTAAATTTGGATTGTCACCGTAAGCAGGATTGTTGCCTGTTAAAGTAGAGTCTTGAGCAAATGTAGTTGCTGAGCTTAGCGTAATACAACTTACCAGCATCGTTTTCATTATGTTCATGAAGGATCCTCTTCTCGGTTCTGTATGGGTGGCGCTGTGACTCAATCGCCTCATCTGTACAAAACTTTTGAATTTTTTATCAGTTTCCAAGCAAACTACATGAGCGATGGGGCTGTTTCAATGTTGAAATGTATCCGTAACGTTGTGCTTCGGCAGTTTTAATGACTAAAGCTACAATTTTTATTCATCTTGTATCGCTTAAAGGCTCTTAGGATACAACGCTACATCGTGTGAATTGGATCGTGGACAACAAAATTAAAAGTAAAGTTTATCCTCCGATTCTAAGACAGGTGTTGATCAAACCAATATATTCAACATAAAAAAAGTCTGAGCATGGATTCATGCTCAGACGCTGTTTATAAGAAATCTAAAAATCAATGCTTCAGATATTGAGTCGGGACTTTTGGTAAAACCACGCTTGATGGGTATTGTGAATTCGAATAGATCGAAATCGATCCCAAAAGCGATGAAGTTAAACTTGGTAATGGGGCAACGCCTTTCCATACATCACTCGAAACCACCGAAATTTGAATACGATGTCCTTTAGGAATAAGCGCAGCAGTTGCTGGAATCTCAACATTGACCAAGACTGGCTTGTTTTTGTCTAAAGGTTGAATATCCGATGCTTTAAATGTATGCCAAGGTTGAATCATTTGTCCTTTGATATAACGAGAACGTGATTCATCAACTTTACGCATGGATGCTGTGATAATACCCGTGCTTAATGTTTTAGCATTGCCCGTTCTTGGGTCCACATCGGATACACGTACGACTAAACCACTGTCTTTTGAGCTGGATGAAATCCACAAGTCAGCTTGTATCGGCCCATTTAAATAATAGTCTTCAGTTAAAGGGACTGAGTTAAAGACCGATGCAGGAATATTCGCCAAGTTGCTATTTTCCAGACATGGGAACGGTAGGATAGACGTTGCACCAATGAGAACTTGTTCAACAGTACTTGAGCATAAACCGAAAGTTGGCGCTTGTAATAAGTAGTTTTCACCAGAGCTTGACGTTGGTCGATCTTTTGCAAGATTTCCACGTGTATTTAAGAATAAACGATCTGGTTCTAATGCTACATGCGGCCAATCCGTACTGACGACATAATCTTCATAACCATGTACCCATTGTGTGACGTTAGGTAGAGTTTCAGCGCCAGTGTTGATGCCTTTTAAATATTGATCAAACCATTGAAGTTGCATTTTGTCTAAACGCGGTATATTACCTTTAGGCAAACTTGGGAAAAGTTGTGCGGCTTGAATGTGTGCCCAAGGTCCAATAAAGGTTTTTACTGTGGTATGACCTTTTAATGCTTCATGCCAAAGCGGTTCACTGCGTTGGAACAAATCACGTGTTCCCCCGACAATAAAAGTCGGAACTTTAATATTATTGGCTTGTTCTAACAGCGATCTTTCTTGCCAAAAGTCATTATCAAAAGCATCAGCTTTGCCTTTTAGAGCATTGGCAAAAAGCGGTATTTGGAATTCTGTACTGTTAATAATTTTATCGAGTGCGGTCAGTTTTCCAGTAATCGGGTCTTGCCCCAAGGTATCAATTGGTAAAGTACCCAACAGTGTAATTAAACTCATCCAAAGTGGAATGAAGTTAGTATTTAGCTGCCCGCCATTGAAAAGAATATCGCGGTACGCATCACCCATAGGTACGATTGGGAACGCTGCCTTGATTGCTGGATGTTGTGTCGCTGCACCCAGCATCGCCGTGATACCTAAATAAGAAACACCATATAAGCCGACATTTCCATCAGAGAAGCTTTGTTTACTTGACCAGTCAATAATTTCATAAGCATCTTGTTGTTCGACTTTGCCAAAAGCTTCCCACTTACCTGTAGAGTTACCTGTTCCACGAACATCTGCAACGACTGTTGCATAGCCACGTTTCACCATTTCAGGGTCTGCACCACCTGCTATTGCTGAAACCTTACCTGCAACCCCTGCGCTATAGGCCGTTTGAATAACAATCACAGGGAATTTTGCATTGATAGGACGACCTGACTCATCCGCAGGGAGCGTGACATAAGTGGCGATTCGCGTTCCATCACGCATGGTAATCCACTGTGCTGGCAAGGTCACCGACTTAGGATATTCAGCAGGTCGATCATACAATTGCCATTGAGCATTGGCATTGGAAAGTAATGGGACTTGAGTTTGACTCGGAGATTGTCTAGTTCCGAGTCGGGTGTTTTTTAATGCAACGGGAGTACCTGGGAGCGTGACATCTGGGGAGGTCACTGGGTCGGGTTGAGGACTTAAATAGCTTAAGTCTGGTGTCACATTTGGAGTTGGATTAATTGTTTTATTCGCTATGCCAATGGTGGTCGCAAGTATCGTGACGCCGATGCCAACAGCAGCATAGAAAGAATTTAGCAATTTCATTACATAATTCCTTTTTGTTTTTCATTTTTGTAGTCGTGCTTGAGTGAAGAATGAAATATGCATAAAGCCAAATCGTTCCATTCATTTTATTTTTATGTCTCATAATCTGATCAAAAAAGATAATTCAGATTAGGCTTTGATGTTGTATCACTGTTTAGTTTAACTAACAAGTTGGGGTCTTGCTGTTTGTCGGATTGGCAATGATGTTTTGATTAAGTATTTTATTTTTAATATAAAAAAATATTGATTGGGTCAGTTTAAAAAATACAACTGTATATAACTTAATCATAATTTAGAAGATATTTCTTCTATCTGATTTCTAAAGAAAATTATAAATTGTGAGCATTTATGCCAATCAGGAGCTTTTATTGAAACTGTAGAAACTCAGCGCTATGTGAGACTTTCACCTTTATGAAAAATCGTGATTAATCAAATTTTTTTACTCTGATATCTGAAGCAATACTGATTTAGGCAAAATATGCGCAGCTTTAAATCAAAGTCATTGCTCGAATAGATGATTTATATTTTTCTTAATCAGAGCACCAAGTTGAGGATCAAATCCATCTACCAAGAATCGGCTAATTAATCCTTCTATTAATGTGTAAATTAATTCGGATAAGTCTTGCCGGCCCATATTCAAGCAATGTGTTGATATTAATTCTTTTATCCATTGCTTATGATTTTGAGCAACTGAGATTATAGATTTATCGTCTTGGTTCGATTCAGCGACAGCTCTAACAAATAAGCATCCTTTAAAGGAGTCTTGTTGAAACCACTGCATATGCCAATCAAAAATTTTGTTTATTGCCGCAAGACCTTCTGATTTGCCGATATATTGAAACAAACTCTCTTTAAATTTTTCATCACGAGCTTTGAGAACGGATTCAACCAACTGCATCTTATTTTTGTAGTACGTGTACATCGTGGTTTTCGAACACCCTGATTGATTTCGAATTAAGTCTACACCTACGCCAACAAAGCTATTTTGGTTAAATAGTTTTTCTGCTGTATCAAGAATTTTTAATGCTGATTTTGACATCCTTGCAATCCTGAAAATAAAAATAGTACAGATCTGTACTATTTTTATTTTATCTGTATTATGCTTTTAAAACAATATTAAAAAGGCGATATCAGTATGATTTCAATTTTTGAAGGAAAAGAAAAACTTACTGCTTTTCCTAAACCGCACGAAATGATTCGGAGCTTTATTGGAGGAACAATTAGTATTTTTTTGCTACTTTTGTTGAGTAAATTAACGGGAAATATTTATATCATGGCGCCTTTTGGCGCAACTTGTGTAATTCTTTATGCAGTATCACAGTCGCCATTAGCTCAACCTAGAAATGTGATTTTCGGTCATTTTATTTCTGCTTTTATCGGTCTATTTTTTCTTAAGTTTTTTCCTGATTCGATTTTGACTGTAGCTTTATCAGTCGGTTGTGCGATTGCCTTAATGCAAATTTTTAGATGTGTGCATCCTCCAGCAGGAGCAAATCCATTGGTCATTTTATTAACAGCAGATTCAATCAGCTATGGATGGAATTTCCTCATATTTCCTGTGCTTTTAGGATCTGTGGCTTTAGTATTGATTGCGATGATTGTGAATAATATTAAACCTAATCATAAATGGCCACTTTACGGTTTAGGTATAATCAAATCCAAGTCATAATTGAAATTTGCATCATTCGATTTTTTTAATCTTATGTGAAACTACCTGAGATAGCCTTTCACTCAAACCTATCTTTTGTGAGACTTGGCATTGGTCGAGTCACTTTATACTCCCCTCTTATAAAAAAAGCACAGTTGGTTTTAGCCAATTGTGCTGTTCTAGTTTATGAATGATCAGATGAATGGTTTTTAGCGTCTTAGAAATGTTCACACTGTTGAAGATTTTTCGCTTTAAAGTGGTTTTTGAGCGCGTTGAAATTGGTTTGTTTTACTGAATCTTGAATATCAAACACGGTTTGTTTGTTTTCGACATCAGCATCTAAATTTGAATGCGCTGACATCAGTTGCTCCCCTTGGAAGAACCAGTATTCAGTGGCTTTGCCTGTTGCAAAGTTGCCAGTGAACTCGATCAGACAGTTTTCTTTTTGTTTGATGAGTCGTGCTAAGTTGTCTTTGGTTTCAGGCTCAACAGCAATGTTTTTGTGTTGTTCTAATACGATAGGGGTATTGGGATTTGATGGTATTGAAGAGCAGGCTGTAAGAGCTAAACATGTTAAAGCTGAAATAACTAAAGATTGAGTTTTCATCATAAGTTTTATATTCTGAACTATATAAATTTAAGTATATGAATTTTAAATAACATTGCCTATAGGGAGAAGATTGGGGTTGTGTCTTTTAATAAATATAAAAGAGTTTATTTTTGGAAGTGAAGAGTAATATATGACAATTCATCAGAACACTATCTTATTAGAAGCAAACTATTTAACTCTATCAATTCTGAATGATTTCAATAATAAATTAAAAGAGAATTATTATGCTGAAAAAGTGGTTATTGATCTAACTGGTGTTAATTTTTATGATCCTCAGACTATTCTTTGTTTAGCATTAATACTCAGAGACTTTAAGAAAGCTAGAGGAATCAGAAATACTCTTATTTCAATTAATCAAACACATAATTCAATCGGGTATTTGGCACATATAGGCTTTTTTGATTTTATCGGTGTAAATTTTGGTAACAAGATTGGTCAGGTAAAAGCTGGTGAGAGCTTTGTTCCAATTAGAAAGATAGATAAACAAGTACTATTAAATGAAAGTTTCGAAACTGGGAAAAGTTTACAAGATTTGATTCAGGAAGAAGCAGCTTATGTCGCTCGGGTGTTAGTAGGAGCAAATTTTAATAAACAAGTTTATTTAACAATTGCTTATTCTATTAGAGAGACAATAAGGAATGCTTTGGAGCATTCAGAAAGAGATGTTTGTTATGTATGCGCACAAAGGTGGAAAAATAATAGAGCTCAAATTGCTGTTGTTGATGAAGGAATAGGGATTCTTAGTTCACTAAGTAATGCTCAGATCGATGTGGATAAGGAAAATTTTTTAAAAATTGCTTTACAGGCAGGATTATCCAGAACATTAAATTTAGATGAAGATAAAAATATACATGGTAATTCGGGATTTGGTTTATATGTTTTACAACATTTAGCTAAAAACTTTGGCCGTATGACTCTCTCGAGTTCAGGTAAAACAATGATTATAAAAAATAAAAAAACTGAGAACGAAGAAAGAGTAAATGGTTTCACAGGAACATGCGTGTCAATTGAGTTTTCAATGTATCCAAATGATATTGAAGATGTTATTTCTATGATTGCTGACTCAGGTGAAGAAGAAGCACGAGAAGCAGGAAGAATTGTCAAGGCCTCTACTCGAAGTCGATCTGTTAATGTATAAAAAAACCCGCTTTAAAGCGGGTTTTTTTATTTAACTGAACCTTAGTGCTGTAACACTGAAATATCAGCAACTTTCGTAAACAAGTCACGAAGTTGAGCAAGCATGCGTAAACGGTTCGCTTTTAATTCAGCATCATCTGCCATGACCATCACACCATCAAAGAATGCATCTACAGGCGCACGAAGTGCAGCAAGTGCAGACAATGCAGCAGTGTAGTCTTTCGCAGCAAATAACGGCTCAACCACAGGCGTAATTTTCGCAAGTTCAGCGAACAATGCTTTCTCAGCATCTTCAACCAAGTTTGCTTCAACCACAGCGCCTTCAGGTGCAGCTTCTTTCGCAAGAATGTTTGCAACACGCTTGTTTGCAGCAGCAAGCGCAGCCGCTTCAGGTAATGCACGGAAGTGATTTACCGCATTTACACGTTTGTCAAAATCAAGAGGAGATTTTGGTGACAACGCTTGAACAGCTTGAATTACATCAACAGCAACGCCTTGGTCTTCGTATTTCGCACGGTAACGACCTTCAAGGAATGCAACAGCATCGTTTAAAGTCTTGTCGTGGTCTTTTAATACATCGCCATAAGCAGCAAGTGCAAGTTTGATCAAGTCTTCAATTGACACATCAAGCTCGTTTTCAGTCACTAAACGTAAAATACCAATTGCAGAACGACGAAGCGCAAACGGGTCTTTAGAGCCTGTCGGTGCTTGACCAATACCAAAAATACCTGTGAGCGTATCTAAACGGTCAGCAAGGGCAATCGTTGTACCTGTTTTAGTTTTTGGTAAAACGTCACCAGCGAATTTAGGTAAGTACTGCTCACCTAAAGACTCAGCAACTTCATCATTTTCACCTTCAAGACGTGCGTAGTAAGTACCTGCAATCCCTTGAAGCTCTGGGAATTCACCCACAAGCTCAGAGGTTAAGTCACATTTTGCAAGAAGCGCAGCTTTTTCAGCGTCTTGAGGGTTTGCACCTGTAATTGGCGCTAAAGCAACAGCGAGTTTTGCAATACGTGTCGATTTGTCCCAAAGCGTACCCAATTCTGCTTGGAAGACCATATTGGCAAGTTTCTCTTTACGAGAAGCAAGCGGTTGTTTTTGGTCTTGTAAGAAGAAAAATTCAGCATCAGACAAACGTGGACGAACCACTTTCTCGTTACCTTCAATAATTTGTGTCGGGTCTTTCGACTCAATGTTTGACACAGTAATGAAGTACGGTTGAAGTTTATTGTCAGCATTCACTAAGCAAAAGTACTTTTGGTTGTCCTGCATCGTCGTAATCAATGCTTCTTGAGGAACCGCAAGGAAGCGTTCTTCAAAACTTGCACGAAGTGCAACAGGCCATTCTACAAGTGCAGTTACTTCATCACGAAGATCCGCAGGCACAATTGCAATGGCATTGACTTCATCAGCCAATGCTTTAACTAGACTATCAATGATTGCTTGACGCTCTTCAAAGTTTGCCACAACGTAAGCTGCTTTAAGCTTGCTTAAGTATTCGTCAGCGTGAGTCAACGTGATTGCTTCAGGTGCATGGAAACGATGACCAAACGTTACGTTACCTGCTTTGTGATCTTGAATGATTGCATCAACAACGTCGTTGTCTTTAAGCAATACCACCCATTTTACTGGACGTACAAATTCGGTACGGCTTGCCGCTGAACGCATACGTTTCGCAATTGGAAGATTGTCCAATGCATTTTGTAAAATTTGTGGAAGTAAAGCATCAAGGCTTTGACCTTTGACATCTTTTAAGTAGCAAACTTTTTCGACTTTACCCGCTTGAAAAGTCGAGATTTGATCAACCGTGATGCCTTGACCACGCATAAAGCCTTCAAGCGCTTTAGTTGGGTTACCATCAGCATCAAACGCTGCTTGTTTAGCAGGGCCATCAAAACGTTTTTGCGTATCTGCTTGCGCGCCATCTACATTTACGATTTTAAGGGCAAGACGACGTGGTGCAGCATAAGCTTCGATAGAATCAAACGTTAAGCCTGCATCTTTTAAGCCTTTAACGGTTTCTGCTTGTAGTGCATCACGTAATTTTTTAAGGCTTTTTGGTGGAAGTTCTTCACAACCTAATTCGAACAAAACGGTATGTTTAGACATTATTTGCTCTCCTCAGATTTTGCTTCTGCTTCAACTTGTGCCTTTAACTGTGCCAATACCTCATCACGTAATGCTGGTTCTGCCATTGGGAAACCAAGTTCCGCACGTGCAGCCACATAAGCATTTGCAATTGAACGCGCCAATGTACGTACACGTAAAATATAACGCTGACGTTCAGTCACAGAAATCGCGCCACGTGCATCAAGTAAGTTAAAGCTATGCGACGCTTTAACCACTTGCTCATACGCAGGAAGTGGAAGTTTTGCTTCGATTAAACGTGTTGCTTCAGTTTCATAGAAGTCGAAGAGTTCAAACAGTTTATCAACAGGTGCGTATTCAAAGTTATAAGTCGACTGTTCAACTTCATTTTGATGGAATACATCACCATAAGTCACTGTACCAAACTGACCTTTAGTCCAAACCAAATCGTAAACTGAGTCTACACCTTGCAAGTACATTGCAAGACGCTCTAAACCGTAAGTGATTTCTCCAGTAACAGGGTAGCACTCAACACCACCGACTTGTTGGAAGTAAGTGAACTGAGTCACTTCCATACCGTTAAGCCATACTTCCCAACCTAAGCCCCACGCGCCAAGCGTTGGAGATTCCCAGTTGTCTTCTACAAAACGAATGTCGTGTACTAAGGGATCAATTCCGATCGCTTTAAGCGAGTCAAGATACAACTGTTGGATGTTGTCTGGGTTTGGCTTAAGTACCACTTGGAATTGGTAGTAATGTTGCAAACGGTTTGGGTTTTCACCATAACGACCGTCTTTCGGACGACGTGAAGGTTGAACGTATGCAGCGTTCCAAGTTTCAGGCCCTAATGCGCGTAGGAAAGTTGCAGTGTGGAATGTACCTGCACCCATTTCCATGTCGTAAGGCTGTAACACGACGCAGCCTTGCTCCGCCCAGTAGTTTTGTAAGGCAAGAATTAAGCCTTGGAAGGTATCAATATGCGATATGGCGCGACTCATGGTCATCCACTTAAAATTAGAGAAAAATTGTGCTTGATTATAAGGATTTTACAGGGGAGTGGCAAAGGGTTAATACGCTGAAAATATTTTGGAAAAAATTAAAATGGTCTTGATTCATGCCAGATTTTGCGCGGCTTTGCTGCAATTTTATGCTAGATCAGCAATGGGGTGAGATCTAAAAATCAGGAATAAATCAGATGTATAGCATCCTGTTCACTGAAGCGCGATAAAGTTAAACTGATCTCATACGATTGCGGTCTTAGAATTAGTTAAATCTTCACACAATATAATAATGCCTAATAATAAGGAACTTCATGACCACTTACCAAATTCAGTGTCATTTGAAATACAAGATTGTGCAACCTACCGAATTTATTTTTATGGTTCAGGTCGCCCATCATCCCGATCAGAATATTCTCGAAGAACAGCTCACCATGAATATGCCGGTCAAATGGCATGAATTTCGGGATGCTCAGCATCAAAACCGTCATATCCGGTTGCAACTCGAGCCTTGTGAGGCATTTGAACTGAATTATAGCGCGACAGTTACCCGTCAGCCGTGCATTCCTGTTGATCTGAGACAAAACCTGAATGAAGTCAAAATTCCAGACCTGCCGGATGAAGTACTACCTTATTTGCTGGCCAGCCGCTATTGCAATTCAGATTTATTACTAGAAATGGCGAAACGCTCATTTGGCTGGATGACACCCGGCTATACGCGTGTAAAAGCCATCGAACAGTGGATTTATAACAATATTTTTTATGTCTCTGGCTGCTCTGACCAGTTTACGACTGCGACGGATGTACTGATCCACCGGGCGGGGGTATGCCGTGACTTTGCCCATTTAGGCATTGCGCTGTGCCGTGCTTTAGGAATTCCGGCACGCATGGTAGTCGGTTATGTGGAAATTGAAAAGTTTTTACCTGATTTTCATGCCATTTTTGAAGCCTATCTGGAAGGAGGATGGGTGCAGTTTGATCCGACCCGTTTAGCTCCAGTCGACGAGCTGATTCGCATTGGCACCGGGGTAGATGCCGGAGATGTGGCATTCTCAACCTATTATGGTCAGGTCGAGCTGCTTAAAATCGAGCCTCTGATTAAACCTGAATGCGATAGCGGCGCTGAGGCTAAAATTACCTGACATGAATGATCTTATTGAAAATCCTATGAGGAGTTGAACCGTAAAAGAGAACTAGATGGATGACTGTTGCCTGGAGAGAGACTTGGCTTTTTAAACAGCATCCATTTAAGTGTAATTAAAAGATATAAAATGAATACATCTTTAAAGCGACTAGTTTTATAATGCGCAAAATCTGTAAACATTAAAATCAGGCGCGCCGTGTTCCATTCCAATCTTGACTGGCTCAATACCTTAAAACCGAATTTTAAAGTTCTTCCACTCAAAGACCGTTTACTCTGCGGTATTGGGGCACTACTGGGTCTCACGGTATCGTCATTACTGAGTTTATGGATTCTGGGTGATTTTGAAGCCTGGTATATTGCGCCGATGGGGGCCTCATCTGTGCTGCTGTTTGCAGTTCCGGCCAGTCCCTTGGCACAGCCCTGGAATATTCTGGTAGGTAATACTATTGCTGCGGTAGTGGGTGTGACCTGTGCCTTGTTTATTGCCAGTCCGACTGAAGCTTTTAGTCTGGCGGTGGCCTTGGCCATTATCCTGATGATGACCACAGATTCCCTACATCCACCCAGTGGTGCTGTCGCCATTACGGCGGTACTCGGCGGCAATGCGGTCCATGAACTCGGCTATGCTTTCGTTTTCTATCCGGTGCTGCTGAATTCGATCTTATTGATGGTAATTGCGATCGTCTTTAATCGAATGATTGGCAAGCGTTATCCGCAGCAGGCGCAATTGAATACCCGTTCCAAAGATCCGACCCCGACCCAGAAAGTCACTATTCAGCCGCAAGATATTCAGGAAGTACTAGATCAGCAAACCGAGCTGCTGGACATTAGTGAATATGACCTGCAAAAGATTATTCTGGAAGCGCAGGACCGAGCCAATGCCCGTGCGGTCAACCAGTTTACTTGTCAGGACATTATGACCAAAGACGTGGTGACCTTGCATGCCAATGATGATATTCAGCATGCACTGGACAAGTTTAAGCAGATGAACCTGATGAGCCTGCCGGTGGTTAATGCGGAAGGCAAGCTGGTGGGAACGCTGGCCATGTATCAGGTGGTAGAATGGTTTAAACGTGCTGCAGATGTGCGCAGCAGCTGGGAACATCAGGTCAAACATATTATGACCCGCAAGGTAGTCACAGTGCAGCCATTGCAGCCGATTCAGGATCTGGTGCCCTATTTTGTGGAACGTTCTTTTAACTATATCCCGGTAGTGAGCGAGCAGCGTCTGGTCGGAATTATTAGCCGTGCAGATATTATCGCTGCCCTGAATCAGGAACTAAACCATTTTAAAATGAGAGCTTAAAACTGTTTTAGATTGTCCTAAAAAGCACCCAAGGGTGCTTTTTATTTGGAATCTGGATTTATTTAAACTTAGATAAAGAACCAGTAAATAAACAGGGAAACCAAGAAAATACACATGATATTCAGGACGAACCCGACTTTCATCATTTCACTTTGTTGAATATGGCCAGTACCAAACACAATCGCATTCGGTGGTGTCGCAACAGGAAGCATAAATGCACAAGAAGCACCAATGCCGATCACAATAACTAAAATTTCCTTAGGCATGCCCATTTGATCTGCAATCGCTGCAAATACTGGTACTAACAGTGCAGCTGATGCAGTGTTACTGGTGAATTCAGTCAAGAAGATAATGAACGTAGCGACGACGAAAATAATGAGGAGTGGGGAGGCATCACCAAAGGCATTGGCAAGCGTTTGACCAAGCACCAATGAACTGCCTGAATCTTTTAAAATTGCACTGAGGGTTAAACCACCTCCAAATAGAAATAAGACGCCCCAATCTGTATTTTCAGCGACTTGTTTCCATGTTGCAGTACCGATAATCACGACCAAGCATGCTGCTAACACAGCAATCCAGGTATCAGGTTGAGTGATACCAAAAGTATCGGTGAGCTTTTTACTGAAGATCCAAGCGATAGCTGTGCAGACAAACAATATCATTGTTGCAATTCGGGTGCCTGTCCAAGGGATATCCTCAGTCACAAATTGCACTTTATGATTGAGCTTAGGTCTAAGTACCAGATAAAGACTCAAGAGCATGGCAGGTAAAATAAGAAGCATCATCGGTAAACCGATTTTCATCCAATCTGCAAAATCATAGTCTAAAGCTTTTGCTGCAATTGCATTTGGTGGAGAGCCAACCATGGTCCCTAAGCCACCAATACTTGCAGAATAGGCAATACCTAACAGGATAAAAACAAATGTTTTTCGATCTCGACTGACATCTAAATGTGAAAGTAAACCAAGGGCAAGTGGAAGCATCATTGCTGCAGTCGCCGTATTTGAAATCCACATAGATAAAAGTGCTGTTACAGCAAAAATCGCTATTACAGAGATGCCGAGATGACCACCAGACATAGAGATGATCCACATCGCAATTTTTTTATCGAGCTTTTGAATATGCAGCGCGGTCGCTAATGCGAAGCCACCAAAAAATAAAAAAATCACAGGATCTGCAAATGTAGCTAATGCCGCTTGTGTTGTGATTGGTATAAGCTCATCGCCTTTAGCCATAGGCATCGCGAGAAGAACTGCGAGTACGGGTACCAATAGGGCGGTAATCGTGATGTGGATGGCCTCAGTCAGCCATAAAATGCCGATAAAGCAGAGTAATGCCAAACCTTTATTGGCATTTTCATCATAGGGTAAGACTTGATAGAGTCCATAAGAAATAAAAGCGGCGATCAATATCAACACCCAACCTTTGATGAGCCCTTTAGGCATCATGTTGGTTGGGGTCGCGAGTTGTTCCGTCATATTCGCTCCTTTTGAATGTCGCTATAGGTTTTATAGTTGCATGTATTAAACTTCTTAATTCTGAAGAATGAATATCCTTATCACTTTTCAAAATATACTATTTAAACAATGAAATCGATTGTTCTAATAAATTATAGCTTTGCCACAGGGCTTGAATACCGAGCAAAAGTAATAGGATCAATACTGTATTTTTAAAAAACTGTTGAGAGATGTGTTGCCTGATCAGTCCGCCGATCCATACCCCAAATATTGCAAAAACACAGATCAACATGACTAAAAGTTGTTGATGCTCATCAATATTGACCAAAATTGGGTAAAGTAGAAGGAGTTGTATCAATTTGCTGGCGATAAAGCTTAAATTACTCACGATCACAATATCGGTTTTACTCAGCTGACAGCTGAGTAAATACATCATTAGAAATGGTGCCATTGCATTGGTAGCACCACCGATAATGCCTGCTAACAGACCGAATATCAGCATATTGAGCACTGACGGGCTGACGGTGAATGAATGTTGTCGTAATTGATCAATCACATACAGCACCATCACTATGCCAAGTAAAAGCTTTAAATAACCTTCATTGAGCCACAATAAAAGTTTTACCCCAAGCAGACTGCCAACTAAGCTACTTAGAATAAGGGGGAAAAATCTTATGCTGTAGTGTTGAATGCTCTGCCATATTGAATACTGAGGGTGAGCAGTTAGCAGAATTAAATTTAAAATGAGGCAGGGAAGAATGACCAAAGTGACAGCGAGGCTGAGCGGGAGTTGAGTAGAGAGTACGGCGGTACTCATCATGGGAAAGCCGAAACCGCTCAGGCCATGTAATAATGCGGCCAGTGCGCATAGCCACAATACCATCCATTCCGACTGTGCCATTGATTGTCCATATTTGTTGTTTTGTTCAAGTTAGCGCTATTTTGAGAAAGATGCAAAATGAGAATAAAAAAAACACGATAATTGGGGGAAATTATCGTGTTGAAAAACTCACCCGAGGTTGTGTGGGTGATTGAGGGTAAACTCAAGTTAAAGCGGTGATCTGTCCTGATGTACAGTGCGCATTGGACGATCATAAGTATCTGAATGTTCGTGCTGAACTTTATTTTTTGGCATCACTAACCAAAGCACTAAGTACACTAAAATTCCTGGAAATGCAGCGCTCATCACTGACACTAGAACAAAAATAATTCGTAATAAATTCGCATTCCAACCAAAACGTTCAGCAATACCGCCCATCACACCAGCAATCATGTTAGAGCGGTTTGAGCGATATAAACCAACATTGGCCATTGAGTTCTCCTTTAGAACCTAAAATAGTCATGAAATAGACTTCGCAATTTCTCTTTAACGTTTGTCTATACATTTTATATGGAGAATAATTTTTAGTTTTAAAGGAGATTATTCACAAAATATCGTAATTTTATGTAATGAAAAAGATAAAACCTTGATGTGGTATAGGTTCTGGATAATTAGACAGAACATGCTAATACTTGTATATCCCTATTTTATAAGGATAATATTTTTATACATCGCAATTTATGAAATGGCTCAAGATATAAAATGATGAATTTAAATTTTAAAGTTCATTCAATCTCAATGTTCAGCATTATCGCCATCATGAATATTGCACTTGCAGCATGTAGCCAGAATGAATCGCCACACATTGAACACATCAACCAAATTCAGGAGTCGCATACGCCTGAGTCTTCTAACTCATTAACGAATGTCGCAGGTAAGGCACGGCCTCCAATTCAAGAGAAAGCGGATACAACACCGCAGTCTGTTGCTAAAGAATGGCAAAAATTTGTAGGTCGTTACCAAACCACGATGCAATGTGATGATGGCTTTGCTCGTTGTGATAAGGGAGAAGCTGAGTTTATTATCAATTTATTGGCTGATGGCACAGCTCATCGTATTTTTATGCATCGTGGTAAGGTTGAATTTACAACGCAACGTCAATATCGCCAAGACCGTTGGTTGTACGATCCGCATCACCATCAAATCATTATTTTGAGAGAGAGTGGGGTTCAATTTTTTTACGATTTGGATGAGCAGGGTAATATGGTCATGGATCTTGATAAAATTGCCAATGCAACGCAAGTGAACCAAACTTTTTTTAAAGACAATCCGCTTCCGTCACGTGCATATACTTTGCAACGTCAAAAGCTTTGAAGATATAAGAATTGATACTCTATGAGGGTAGCTTGTATTATATTTCAGGCAATAAAAAAGCCTTTCAAGATGAAAGGCTTTTTTAAGAATCTGGTGGGTCGTCCGCGACTCGAACGCGGGACCAACGGATTAAAAGTCCGCTGCTCTACCAACTGAGCTAACGACCCATAGGGGTTTCAAAATAAGTGGTGGGTCGTCCGCGACTCGAACGCGGGACCAACGGATTAAAAGTCCGCTGCTCTACCAACTGAGCTAACGACCCATCTCGTTTTGATGTTGCGTATTTTAGCAAGTTATTTGAGTAGCGCAAGTAAAAAATATAAAACTTTGTTACGTTTGGCTAGAAATGACACAATTTCGTGTTTTCTAGCCAAAAAACAATCGATTTTAGCTTAAAAACGATATTTATACTGTTCAATATTTTTCAGAATCTCTTCATTTAAATCGCAATATGCATCTTCATTTGGTAATAAAACCAAAATACGATCTGAAGTTTTGTCTGGAAAATAAGCTTCTTCCTTTAACTTACTCTTTTGATATTTAAATGTTCCTGTAGTTTCGAGTGTTTTCTGTACACGTAAGAACACTGGAACTGCATAGCTAGGCAAAGACTTCTTAAAGAACTGAGCCATATCGGATAAATCTTGCTCATTTAGTTCAGCACCTTCTGCTAAAGTGATGGCTGCCATACCTGCACGACCGTTAGTATTTGGAATCTCAACGCCGTATACCACTGCTTCTGTGATCTTTTCATAATCACTACAAATATTTTCAACCTCAGTTGTAGAGACATTCTCACCTTTCCAGCGGAAGGTATCACCGAGACGGTCAACAAATTGAGCATGGCGGCACCCGATATCTCGCACGAGGTCACCTGTGATGAAATAAGAATCTCCTTTGGTAAAAACATCATGCATGATCGAGGATTTATTCTTTTCTGGATCGGTATAACCATCAAAGGGCGAGCGATTGGTAATTTTACCAATCAATAAGCCTGTTTCACCTTTTTTGACTTTAATACAATGACCTTTTGCATCACGAATAGGAGCTTCTTTTTCCTTGTCATATTGGATAATGGCATAAGGAATAGGAGAGAAACCTACGGTATTGTCGAAGTTTAAAATATTGGAAAAGCCGACATTGCCTTCACTTGAAGCATAAAGTTCGAGTACTTCTTCAATGCCAAAGCGATTTTTAAATTTATCCCAAATATTTGGACGCATGCCGTTACCAATCATCTTAGTGACGCGATGATTGCGATCTTGGTGTGATTCGGGTGCATCTAGAAGATAGCGACATAGCTCACCAACATAACCAATTGCTGATGCATTAAATTTTTGAACATCTTTCCAAAAAGAAGAGGTTGAGAACTTACGACGAATCGCTAGTGTCGAACTACCAGCAATTACACCACACCAGCACACTACCATGCCTGTAGCATGATAAAGCGGTAAAGTGACATACATAACGTCATCTTTATTTAGATTGAGGACATGACCATATGTGCCATACGCTAACATCCAACGACTATTGGTAAAGACTACGGCTTTTGGTAAACCTGTTGTGCCAGACGTATAGATATAGAATAAGCCGTCAGCACCAGTCACCTTATGTGTTTCAGATAGATTATCTTTAGATTCAGATAAAATTTCTTGTGCAAGATTATGATAGCCTTCAGGTGCTTGACCAGCATTTTGGCGTGTATTTTGATCAGCAAACCAATAGAGCTTATCTTTTGCGACAGTCAGTTGTTCGCGTACTTCATCGACAGCTTCACGGCATTCTTCACCGACAATTACGCCGATTGGTTTAACCAAATTAATACTATGGGTAAGTACCTTACCTGTTTGAGACGTATTGACGAGCGCTGAAACAACCCCAATTTTTGCAAGACCAATGACGGTGGCAATAAGTTCACTGCGGTTTTCAACAATGACCGCAATCACATCACCTTTTTTTGCACCCTTAGCGATGTAGTAGTGTGCAATTTGGTTTGCCCAATCATTTAGTTGTTGGTAGGTATATTTCTGATCTTCACATAACAGCGCAATACCTTGAGGATTTTTTTGCGCTGCACGCTCAAAAGCGAGGGCAAGACCTGCTGGCGTTTTAGGAGTACGTAAATAAGCCTGTTTGAGCCCGACAAGAATATTTGGCAACTTCGTGACCAAATGTGGGAGTCGTGCTGCTACGTCTTTGATTCCAATGAGATCGTTTTGATAAGTCTGGCTCATACTGGTCCTATTTTTTGTGATATTCCGTTTAGTCTTTAATTTTTCGCAAGTTTTTTACTTGGTTCTGTCACTGAATATCTTATCCATTTTGAAAAATTGATCAATTCTGAACAGGATTTTTCAGTCAAAACTTTAAAGACCATAACAAAAAAACCTAGCCACCGTAATGACTAGGTTTGTCAAAAGCTAATGTAGTTTAAGCAAATTACTCAGCTGATGGTGTTGCTTTTTTTGGTGGGCGACCACGAGGGCGACGCGGACGAACAGGTTTATCTTCTTCCTGCTGTTCTGCATCATCCTTATCTGCTTCAGCATGTGCAGATTTATCCTCAGCACTTACGGCAACTTCCGCCACTTCAACTTTCGCAGTTTCTGCTTCTGTAGACGCAACTTCAGTTGATTCTGAAGATTTTTCTTCAGGTTGCTGTTGTGAAGAAGTTTGAACTTTTTCTTCAGTCTTCACTTCAGATTGAGTCACTTCAGCTGTCTGTGTTGCTGTTTCTTGATGTGCAACTTCAGATGTTGCATCAGCTGCTTGTGGAGCATCCGTAACAGGTGCTTCAACTTTCACGGCTTCTTGTGCTGCAACTTCTTCAAGGCGCGCTTGTTTTGCTTGCTCTGCTGCAAGTTTTGCAAGACGACGACGCTCACGTGGATCGTTTGCAACACGCTTATCAGACACTGGTTTTGGAGGTGTTAAGTCCAACACAGGTGCAGGCTCTTTTTCAGCTGGAGCTTGTTGAACAGCGACATCACGTGTTACTGGTTTTTTCTCAGTAGCAGGTTCAGCAGATTGAGTATTTAAACTCGCTGCATACTGTTCAGTGAACTTTTGCAATGCGCGATTGAAGGTTGGAATTAATCCAAACTGCTCAATCAATACAGAGCAATCCGCACCATAAACATGTTGAATTAAGCTTAAAACCGTATGTTGTGCTAAAGCTGGCACTTGTGAAGGGCGAAGCTTCGGCGCATCTGATTTTGCTTTCTGGTCATGTTGATGCTTGTTACGACGACGTTGACGTGGGTCGTTACTTGCACGTTGTGGTGCTTGTTGAGGTTTAACCTCAGCTTCAATGACAGGTTCATCAACCGTAATTTCCACTTGAGGTGCTGACACTTCAGCGTCTGTCACAACAGGTGCTGGAGCAGTTGCTACAGGTGCTGCTACTTCAGGCGTTAATGCAACAATCTCACTTTGTGCTTGATCAACATTAACCACTAACGCTGTTTTAAGCTCATCATTACGAGGTACATCAATTAAATCAACTTTAACTTGAGCTTCTGGAGCAACAGGTGCTGAAGATTGCTCTTGATTTAATACACTTTGATCGCGGTGACGATTTGGACGTTGTGGACGTTGTGCATTACGGTCACGACGTGGCACAGCTTGTTCAGTTTGTGCTTCGAAAGCTGTCTCGTTTTGTTGAGGGCGCTTTTGATGACGTTTCTGATCACGCTGTTCTTGGCGTTGCTCATGACGGTTTTCATTGCGTGACTCATGACGATTGTCTTGACGTTGTTCATGGCGAGGTGCCTGTACAACTTCTTCAATCACATGTTGATCTGCGTTAATTTCGCGTGTGTCACGTTGCTTATTGCGATTTTTCTTGTTATGACGTTGTGGACGCTCGTCTTTTTCAGCTTGACGTTCTTGGTCGCGTGTATCATTTTTCGCAACGGGCGTATGTGAAATATACGCATTTGTTTCAACTGGTGCAGATGCTTCAATTGCCACAGGTGTCACAGGTGCAATTTGACCGAATTGACCGCGACTTACTGCACCACCGTTCACCATTTGTTCAATTGCAGCCGCTGCAGAGTTAGCCGTACGCGATTGGTCAATCGTACTCGCTTGTTTTTGAACAAAAAGATTTTCTAACCATGCGCATGGGCTAGTTGCTGGAGCAGCTACTGCTGGGGCAGTTTTTTGTGCTACCGCAGGTTGTGTAGCATTTTGATTGTTTTTATGACGCTTATTGCCTTTTTCCTGCGTTACAGGGGCATGCGTAGGTGGAGCTGTATGCTCTTCTTCTAAGTGCCATTCTGAAGACTCATAACCCAACTCTTTTTCACTAGAACGAGTCGCTTCAGTACGTTCATAGCTGGTTGGTGCAAAGCCTTCAGGATTATACGAGATTTCGTAATGTGGCGTTTCTAAATGCGGGTGAGGGAGTACAGTCACACGTACATTTGAAGTTTGCTCCAAATATACGAGGCTATGACGTTTTTCATTGAGAAGGAATGCTGCAATTTCAACAGGAACTTCTACTTGAACTTCACCTTGACGCTCACGAAGTGCAATTTCTTCAACTTTACGCATGATCGAAAGTGAAAGAGAACGCAAGTCACGAACCATACCTGTGCCATGACAACGTGGACATACATAGCCAGTCGCTTCTTCTAAAGAAGGGCGTAAACGTTGGCGACTCATTTCCATTAAGCCGAAACGAGACAATTGACCGAACTGGATACGTGCACGATCACTTTGAGTTGATTCACGCAGTTTCGCTTCAACCATACGTTGATTGCGTTCTTTGGTCATATCAATGAAGTCAATCACGACCAGACCACCGATATCACGTAAGCGAAGTTGGCGAGCGATCTCTTCTGCTGCTTCTAAGTTAGTACTAAGCGCAGTTTCCTCTACATCGTGACCACGAGTAGATTTTGCAGAGTTAATATCGATCGAAACCAATGCTTCTGTTTGGTCAATGACAATTGAACCACCAGAAGGAAGCTTAACTTCACGCTCGTAAGCTGTTTGAATTTGACTTTCGATACCAAAATGAGCAAATAAAGGCTCATTCAAAGTATATGTTTTTAACTTGTCTAATTGGTTCGGCATCACGGCTTTAACAAAGTTATAGGCTTCGTTATAAGCTTGTTCAGAATCAATTAAAATTTCTGCAACATCATCACGTAAATAGTCGCGAATTGCACGAGTAACTACACCAGCTTCCTGATGAACCAACATTGGAGAAGGGCCAGAATTTGCTGTACTTTGGATGCGTGCCCAAAGATCGAGAAGGTGCTGAAGATCAAGTTGAAGCTCTTCTTGTGAGCGACCAATCCCTGCAGTACGTACAATCACGCTCATACCACGAGGTACATTTAAAGAGGCCAACATTTCTTTCAATTCTTCACGAACTGAACCAGAAATTTGACGACTAATACCACCACCTTTCGGGTTATTTGGCATTAAGACTAAGTAACGACCCGCAAGGGAAATGAAAGTTGAGAGAGCAGCGCCTTTGTTGCCACGTTCCTCTTTTTCAACTTGAACTAAAAGCTCAGTACCTTCAGTGATTAACTCACGAATGTTTGAAGTTTGACGAGGGTCAGCTTTGTAATATGAGTTTGCGATTTCACGCATTGAAAGAAAGCCTTGACGGCCTGCACCATATTCTACAAAAACAGCTTCAAGAGATGGCTCAACGCGAGTCACATGACCTTTGTAGATATTGGCTTTCTTTTGTTCACGAGTACGATTTTCTAAATCGAAATCGTAAAGACGGTGACCAGTGATGAGTGCAACGCGAACTTCTTCGGCATGTGTTGCATTGATCAACATACGTTTCATGGGTGTAACACCTAATAGTGATACACAAGCAAAACATCGCGATTTACGTAGCGAACATCAACCCGCATGGATCAATTCCTAGATCACCATAATCAGTTTGATCTAAGTGTATTACCGGCCTTTATTGATGGGCTTCGGTATCTTGATTCATGTATTGATGATGGCAATACGGCTTTAATCCTGTCACTGATTAAAGAAGCCTGAACATTCACTGGCGGACTAACGGTGCATTGGATGTTCGTTACTTTCACTGTCACATTGCTCGAAGATCATCTCTTCAATTTTTTGATAGAGTGTCTTGATACGGAATTATCGTCGTATCTTTACAAATTGTGCAGATCCAATGCATCTAACGTTATAGCCTGAATGAGAAATCAGGTTGCGACCATTCTGATGTGTATCAGTTAACGTTTAAAAACCAACATAATTGTTGGCGACATATTTTTTTAAACAAACTGATTTATGTGCAAAAGCACAATTAAACGCAACAGTTTGTCTTTTTGCCGATATAATAAGCCTTCGGCGTTGGCATATTCTTTTGGGACCATTCCGAGTTTATGCTAAACAAAAATTTAGTTTGAATTTCAAAATTTTGAAATCTCTAAACAAATGTTCACTTACGGCGGTATCCGTGCGCTGACTATAGCAAACCTTAGATCATCTGCCTATGGGCTACACAGACATTTCTAGTGAATTGGGTAGTCTAAATGATCAGTTTTTAATCGAATTTAGTATTTTTTTAGGTCAACGTAACTGTATGAATTCTACGCAAGAATGGCAAAGCGTCACTTGGTTTGAAGTGGATGAGCACCAATTGGGGCAACGCATCGACAATTTTCTATTCGCTCGTCTTAAAGGAGTACCGAAAAGTCGAATCTATCGTTTAATTCGTGAAGGTCAGGTGCGGGTCAACAAAAAGCGTGTGAAAGCGGAAACCAAATTAAATATTGGTGATCAAATCCGTGTTGCACCGATTCGTTATGAACAAAAAGATGAATCTCAAGCTCCAGTATCAGACAAAGTCGCGCAGGGCTTGTTAAGCCGTGTGGTTTATGAAGATGAAGGTCTTTTAGTGGTGAACAAACCTTCTGGGATTGCGGTGCACGGTGGAAGTGGTGTGGCGTATGGTTTAATTGAAGGCTTACGCGCAGCGACAGGGAAAAAATATTTAGAACTGATCCATCGTATTGACCGAGATACTTCAGGCTTGGTGATGATTTCTAAAAAGCGTAGCGTGTTAAAAACACTTCAAGATATGCTTCGTGAACACAAGATTCAAAAAACTTATGCTGCTGTGGTGAAAGGCCAAGTCACATTAGACTCACAATTAATCGATGCACCATTACATCGCTATGAGTTAGCCAATGGTGAACGTCGAGTACGTGTATCTAAAGAAGGAAAACCTTCAAAAACCCAATGGAATGTAGCAGAACGCTTCATGCATGCATCACTTGTGTATGCGTCACCGCTTTCTGGTCGTACACATCAAATTCGTGTACATGGACTCAGTATCGGTCATCCCTTGGTGGGTGATGAAAAGTACGGGCATGAGACGGAATATCGTGGACCTAAACCACGCCGGTTATGTTTACATGCAATGCGCTTAGAGATCCCTGGATATCCAGTAATTGAAGCTCCATTGCCTGAGGATATGCAAAGCTTGGTTGCACAACTTCGCGCACAAAAAGCGGATAAACCTGTAGTGCAGTCTCAACAAGACTGAGTGCGTCTCAGTGGTTGTGTAAAGATTGAATCGTTGTGTCATGACGAGGTCATGCAACGATGGGATCTTAATATGTCACGATGATATTTAAGTGGCATCTGCCCGATCAAAATTAGGATACAAAATATGACATCAGCGGTAAAACTCATTATTTTTGATTGGGATGGCACCTTATTTGATTCAGTGGGTCAAATTGTTGAAAGTTTAAAATTTGCCGCCAAACAATTTAATCAACCTTTGACTGATGAGGATGCTAAAAGCATTATTGGCTTAGGATTACCTGAAGTAGCGCAGGTTTTATTTCCTCAGGTTCCTGATTTACACGAGGCAATTTTACAGTCTTATTCAGCGCATTATGTTGAGTACTCGAAACATGATCGTTGGTTTGATGGTGTGGCTGAAATGTTGCATGATCTCAAAGAGTCAGGTATTCATTTGGCTGTTGCGACAGGAAAAAGTCGTAAGGGGCTAGATCGAGTACTGGGGCAAACTCAGAGTGTGAGTTTGTTTTCAGCGACACGTGCAGCCAGTGAAACAAAATCAAAACCAGATCCGTTGATGTTGGCTGAAATTTTAGCCGAAACTGGTTTTAATGCAGATCAAGCGATAATGGTAGGAGATACTTCATACGATCTTGAAATGGCATTGAATATTCGTATGCCAAGTGTAGGGGTGACGTATGGCGTTCATGTACCTGAGGTACTACAGCAATATCATCCACTTGCGGTCGTGGATTCCATTGATGAATTACATCAACTTTTAAAAAATTTGATTAATCAGTCAGTTGCTTGCTAAATCACATCGATAAAAAACCCGCTCAATTCAGCGGGTTTTTTTATTCAAGTTGAACTTTGATTAAAGTCTAAATAAAAGACTTTTGAAAGTAACTCCATAAATTTTTGCACAGCAATACCAGTGGCATTCTTGCGATAACTTACAAAGAGATCCAGAGAAGGTAGCTCTACATCGAGTGGACGAGTCACACTATTTTCCAAGAGAAGTGGCATAATATAGCCAGGAAGAATCGTACACCCTAAGCCAATACCAATAGAGTTAATGTTAAACAAGATATTGTCAGCTTTTTGAACAATTTTAAAAGAAACGCCATTTTGTTCAGCAAAGCCTAGAATGGTGTCATGTAGGGTTTTAGATTGTTCATCTGAAGGGATCACAAAATCAATGCCATCAAGCGCTTTTACAGGAATACGTTCGTACTTTGCCAAAGGGTGGTCTTTAGGCAGAATAAAAACTAAAGGTTCACGCAGTACAAAGCGACTGTCGATCTCTTCAGAATCTAAACGTTGACGAGTAAAAGTAATGTCCAATTCACCTTTCTTTATGCCTTTGAATTGCTCAATATTATTTAAGCTTTGTAATTCAATTTTTAATTCGGGATTTTGAACACGTAAGTTAGGTAATACATAAGGAAAGATTTTCATTTCTGCAACTGGCACAAAACCAATGCGTAGCATTTTTTGTTTTGCTTTAGACACTTGGCGCGCCATATTAATTGCTTTTTCTGCTTGAGCAATGGTGAGTCTCGCCTGTTCCAGAAACACAGCGCCTTCTTCGGTCAATTCAACTTTTCGTTTGGTACGATTTAGTAAACGCACACCAACATCTTCTTCTAAATCTTTGATTTGTTGGCTGAGTGAAGGCTGTGCTGTGTAGAGCTTAAGTGCAGCTTTGCTAAAATTAAGCTCTTCTGCAACTGTAATAAAATAGCGCAAATGCCGTAATTCCATATAGCCTTCCAGAGAATAATCTAAAAAATGTCTTAATGTTGCTAAAGATGAGTATAAGTGAAATTGATCAATAAGTAGATGTATTTTGGTATTTAGTTAGTGAATGAAGCATTTTTTTGTATTTTAAAATTCACATGCATTTAATTTCTTACTTAGATAGAAATTCTACATTTCAAGATCGAACTCTCATCGTGAATGAGTGACTGATTTGTATAGGTTTAGAAAAGATTGTATCTATTAAAGTTGAAACCAATTGTTTCGGCTTTAAGTCTATGAAAAATAATAATGTAGAGAAAAGTACGTTGAAGCTTTGGGAGATCAGTTGTTCAGCGTTAAGTCACATCCTAAACAAAATTTAACTTCCTCTATTTAAGATTTTTGTGGGTGATTAAAAAAACATCAAAAATCAGAAAAAAACAACAAAATCATAAACAAAAAGAAAGTCTGAGTTGTATATGATGAATAATAGAGGGATGATTGGTGTTCTATTTCACAATTTATTGATGAAATTATAACCACTTCATGGGAATTGAGATTGATGTTGTCTTAAATGAAACACGAACAGTGTATCTTTTAAAAACATAATTTAAAAATGCGAATAGATGATGAACATAATCTATTTATATAACTGAATAATCAACTATTTCAAAATCGCTTCGGTTTAAGGTGCTTACATTTATTATGTCTAATTTGACTGATATTCCAACGACGACTTCGAGTAATCCAGAGTCTACACTTGTTGTTGGACGGAAGCCGCAAGATTCTAATCTGCACTATCAACTAAAGACTGAAGATTGTATTCGGCATGTGTGGTTTAAACCAAAACTTAAATTGGTTTCACTGGATCACCATAATGGGCAAAGATTCGTTAATCAGGAACCACGTCCTGCACAGCTCAACCAATGGAATTTATATAAATGGTTGATGGCTCGTAAAAGCTTTACCTGGCAAGGTGATTTCGCGAAAGAGCAACAGGACTTTATTCAAACCAAACGTGCTAAGCCTGAGGCTCGTCCGCATGCAGATTTAGAAGATTGGCAAGTATGGTTTGTTGGTCATGCTACGGTTTTAATTCAAATTGGTCCATATAACTTCTTAACCGACCCTGTATGGGCGGATTATGTAAGCCCAAAGCACGGGAGTGGACCGAAACGTGTTATCCCTGCAGGGATTGCACTTGAAGATTTACCACAGATTCACGCAGTATTACTCAGTCATAATCACTATGATCATATGGATTTAGCGAGTTTGAATTGGCTACATCAAAAATTTGCTATGCCGATCTATACAGGTCTAGGAAATGCAGCCTATTTGCCGAAAGCATTTCATGTGATTGAGATGGATTGGTGGCAGTCTGCCTTATTCAAAGATTTTAAAATTGTCTACACGCCTGCCCAACATGGTTCTGGTAGAGGGCTTCGTGATCAAAACCTTGCATTATGGGGTGGTTTTTCAATTTTATCTGAGCATGGTCATTGTTACTTTGCTGGTGATACAGGCTATGCACAACATTTTAAAGAGATTCACCAGCGCTTAGGTGCACCAAGGATTGCTTTACTGCCAATCGGTGCATATGAACCAAGAGTATTGATGCAATATCTACATATGAATCCTGCTGATGCATTCCAAGCACATAAAGATTTACACGCAAAACGTTCACTAGCGATTCACTATCGTACTTTTCAGTTAACAGATGAAGATCGGAATCAACCTGAGTTGGATCTGCACCAAGCGATGAAAAATGCATCTAAATTTATCAGTCCGTTTTATTGTATTCGGGAAGGTAAAAAACTAATTGTTTGAATAAAAAAACCGCTGATAACAGCGGTTTTTTTATGGAGATATTAATTAAAGTAAGCCGGGATTTCCTTGTGCTGGGTCAGTTGCACGTGCAGCCTGTGCATCAGCTACGGTCATGCCTAATGCTTTTGCAACACCCTCGCCATATGCTGGGTCACAAGCATAGCAGTTACGAATATGACGATACTTAATGAAATCTAATGCATCGCCCATTGCTGCGGCTGTATTGTCAAATAAAGCCTGTTTTTGCTGATCATTCATGAGATTGAATAATGCGCGTGGTTGACTGAAATAGTCATTGTCATCTTCGCGGTAATCCCAGAAATCTGCCGCACCAGAAATTTTTAATGGTGGCTCTTTATATTGTGGCTGTTCCTGCCATTGGCTGAAACTATTTGGTTCATAGTGTGGCAAAGCACCATAGTTACCATCAGTACGACCTTGACCATCGCGACGGTTTGAGTGAACAGGGCAACGTGGTGCATTCACTGGAATTTGATAATGGTTAACACCAACACGGTAGCGTGCAGCATCTGCATAGTTGAACAGACGTGCTTGAAGCATACGGTCAGGTGAGAAGCTGATGCCTGGCACTAAGTTACTTGGGGCAAAGGCAGCTTGTTCTACGTCTTGGAAGTAGTTTTCAGGGTTACGATTAAGTTCGAATTCACCGACTTCGATCAAAGGATAGTCCCCTTTAGGCCATACTTTGGTTAAGTCAAATGGGTGATATGGAACTTTCTCTGCATCTAGCTCAGGCATGATTTGGACGTACATTTTCCATTTCGGGAAATCACCACGTTCAATCGCATCAAATAAGTCAGTTTGAGAGCTTTCGCGATCTTTCGCAATAATCGCTTCAGCTTCTGCATCAGTTAAATTCTTAATGCCTTGTTGCGTGCGCATATGGAATTTAACCCAGAAGCGTTCGTTGTTGGCATTGATAAAACTGAAGGTATGGCTACCAAAACCATGCATGTGACGGTAACCATCTGGGATACCGCGGTCTGACATGACAATCGTCACTTGATGTAATGCTTCTGGAAGTAAAGTCCAGAAATCCCAGTTGTTGGTTGCACTACGTTTGTTGGTTTTAGGATCGCGTTTAACTGCTTTGTTTAAGTCAGGGAACTTACGCGCATCACGTAAGAAGAAAACTGGAGTATTATTACCTACTAAATCCCAGTTACCTTCTTCAGTGTAGAATTTCATTGCGAAACCGCGGATATCACGTTCAGCATCTGCTGCACCACGTTCGCCAGCAACTGTAGAGAAGCGCACAAAAATATCGGTTTTTTTACCGATTTCAGAGAATAATTTAGCGCGAGTATATTGCGTAATATCATGGGTAACAGTGAAGGTACCAAATGCCCCAGAACCTTTCGCGTGCATACGACGCTCAGGAATCACTTCACGAACGAAGTTACCTAATTTTTCATTCAGCCATAAATCTTGTGCAAGTAAAGGACCACGTGCACCTGCTGTCATACTGTTTTGGTTGTCTACTACAGGAGCACCAGCATCAGTTGTTAAGTGGGTGACAGGACATTTTTTTGAGTCATCGCTCATATTCATTCTCCATTTATAATATATGTCTTTCTTGATGGTTGGCTGAGCATTCACTTTTATAAGATCTAGCGCTTCCAATACCAGAGACATGAACCGTTTTGTTCGATCATTCTAAAGCAACATTGTGACAAGAATGTGTGTTTTATTGAGTTTACAAATTCATCATAAATCATGGTGCGTTCAATTGGAGTGTTTAATTTGTAAATAAAATTCCAATTACCCTCTTATAAATTAAGGGTTTATTTGAATATTCACCAATAGAATATTTGGTTCAGGTTAAAAGGATTTAACGATGATTTACAGTAAGGTTTTGGTTGTGCAATTTTTGGATATGAATCATAGGTTTGGTTGTTTAAGTGTTTGAATCTTACTGTCATGAAGCATTGCATGATTACTTCATGACGGCGATTAACTTAAGAATCTTTGTTAAACATCAAGCACAATGATTGGTGAGCGAGCTACAGTGTTGCATAGGGTAATGCGATGTTGAATAGTGGATGAGTCAACTTCTAACTGAGTTTGACCTTCCAATTTAGTGCATACACAGGCTTTGCATAAACCTTGTTGACAACCGCTTGGCAGTTTCAGTCCAGCTTGACGCGCGGCTTCAAGTAAAGTGACATTCCCTTCAATGTCGATACTTGTATTACTCTTTTTGAAAATCACTCGACGTGTAACCCCATCAGACTCAAAACTGAGAGGAGCAGGTTTAAAATTTTCTGTGTGAAATGCTGCTGCTTTAATGCCTGCTTGAATAAGTTGTTGGCGAGCAGAATCGATTAATGCTTGAGGGGCGCAGGCATATACGTGTTGGCATTTAAAATCTCGAATATAAGGTTGGAAAATTTCAAGACTAAAACGTCCTTGTCGTAAATCAGATGCCGACTCGTTCTGAACTTTGGAGCAGATGAAGTGAACATTCAAATTTGAATACTTCGCGATTTGACGAATCTCATTTTCAAACAAAATAGAATTTTCATCATGGTTAAAGTAAAACAAATGAGCTTCAGCTTTACTTTCGATACGCTGATATTTTCTTAACATACTTAAAATTGGTGTAATACCGACTCCTGCTGCGATAAAGATTAACTTCGGCGGAAGGGTGTCTAAAACAAAATCAGGTGTAGATTGTGGTGGACTTACAATCGTCACCTCTGTATTTACAGGAACATGATCATGAATATAGTGAGAAACAATGCCAGCAGGTGTACGTTTCACTGCAATTTCAAAATAGCCATCTGCGGTTTGGCTTTCATGCAATAAGCTGTATTGACGAATATAAGTTTGCCCATTTATTTCAAAGCTTAATGAAATAAATGCACCTGCCTGCCATTTTAAATGTTCCCAGCCTTGAGGCTTGCTCATTTTAAGTGTTTTGACTTGCCCATTAAGCTGTATTTCGACTTGTACAACTTTTGCCGACGCATTATAGAACTGTGGCTTGTGTAAATATGTCATGGTTGAGGGTGGCTGATATTGAATTCCTCGTTTGATACGTTTTAATAATTCTTTTGGTCGAATGAGTAATTTGAAAGGGTTATTTTTTTCTTGATTACCAAAAGGTAGAGTTCTTTTAATGAGGCTGAGCGGTATCGCTGGAATCAGCTTTTCCATGGGTGAATTGTGATAAGGCAAATGATATTTTTCACAAATACTACGTACTACAGCTTTGATTTGTCTTTGACGATTACATGCTAAATCTGGAAATAAATGATGTTCAAGATGTGTATCTAATCCGCCATAAAAGATTTCAAATGGAGGTGGATTTGGATACGGGACCTCTTCATCAAGGATTTTTTTGAGAAACTGATCCAGCGGTGCATATGGGATAAAATTGGTGGTACTTTTAATCTGTCGTATGAAATATTCTTCTTGCGTCTCATCAGGTCCAGGATCTGAATAAAGCTCCAAATTTTCAGCGTGATGTTCTAAGAAGAGGATATGAAGTAAAAAACCATAGCCTATCGTTGTTGTAAGATAATTTCCGATAAAAACAGGTAATTTTTTTGACCATTTTGCAGCGACAGGTGCTTCAATAAACTGTTTTTGAGCATGAGCTTTTATGAGACGAAGTGATTGAGTAAAGGTTTCTTTGGAAAGGATCTTTCGACCTTCT
This sequence comes from Acinetobacter sp. ANC_7553, assembly GCF_056779895.1. NCBI lineage: Bacteria > Pseudomonadati > Pseudomonadota > Gammaproteobacteria > Moraxellales > Moraxellaceae > Acinetobacter > Acinetobacter sp. ANC_7553. Next base: position 141,029 of record NZ_JBWYIV010000008.1, read on the forward strand.
GTACGTGCTGCTGATGTGGCTGTATAGAGTGTGAAATAGTAGGATGGAGTGATCATCAGCGCACTGTAAATCAGCAATTGAACACTGTGATGCCCGTACCAGCTTTGACCTGCCAAGCTTCTTAAAAAGGAATACCCTAAATCATGATCTTTGCCAACGATGTTGGTAAATGGATGATGATTTTGATGATGCATGACGCGCCATTCACGAGGATCAGTCACAAAGTCCCATACCCAGCGTTCTGAATGAAACTCGGTTGCTTGGGGGAGGTGATCATAACTTCCGTGCATGATGTTATGACCGAGCTCTGAAAATTCGAGTAGGGTGTGTAAACAACCCAGAATAATGCCCCGTCCCCAAGATTCTAAACTTATACATTCACGAATAAGTTGCTCACTGCGTAATTTTATAGCCTTTGAATATGCAGCAACATTTCGAATATGATCAATATCTTGGTCGTTCATCTCGGCTTTGGTTTTTTGATATAACGCCGTGAGTTCATTGACCAGGCTTTGCTGTTCCTCAACAAGATTGGCATACATGTTCATAAAAAATTCCATTTTCTTTTATTTATGAATATAAGAGATTGAATTCACTTGTAGAATGATAATTAAACAGTTAAATTTGACATTAGATGACAAATAAAAACGCGAATAATGATGCTTAATTCATGGAAGTTTTTAAGGGAAGCGAATACAGCTCGGGTACTATGTCATGTTGCAGAAAGCTACGGTATTACTTTTGAGCAATGCCTAGAAAATACACAACTGACGAAACAAGATCTTTATCAAGAAAATTTTGAAATCCAAGAGCGAAATGAATTACAGATCATCAGAAATATTCTGAATCTAATCTCTGATGAACATCCCATTGCGCTCGAAGCTGGGCTTCGACATCACACCACCACATTAGGGGCTTGGGGATTTGCAATTTTAAGTAGTGCCAATGTCAGAGAAGCGTTGCTGATCGCGATACGGTATCTAAAATTAGGCGCAATTTTTTCTGATGTGGCCTTGCAAGAAGATGGTGAATTTACACATTTAAATTTATTCCATCATGATCTAAGTGCTGATATGCAATTATTTATTTTAGAAAGAGATATTGCCACGATCATCACACTTCAAAATGATATTCTTGGTGCTCAATTACCCTTTCAGATAGATTTAGCGATGACCAAGCCTTGCTATGCAAACCAGATAGAAGGCTTAACAGGCTATCCTATTTTTTATGATAAACCACAAAGTCGAATCACGATTCAATCTGAATTGTTGCTTACCCCATTGCGTCAAGCTGATGACTTCACTTTTATGCGTTATCAAAAAGAGTGTGAGCATGTATTTCGACGCCGAAAAAGCTTAGGGGACTATAGTAAAAAAATACGTGAGTTTTTATTAAAAAATGCATCCCAAATGCCGACGATTGAAGATATATCCAAAGCTTTAGCTGTCAATGTTCGTACCATTCAGCGCAATTTAGCCAATGAAGGGATTACGTTTCACCAATTGGTTAAAAATTTACGTGAGGATTTGGCAGATGATTTGTTGCTGGGTACTGATCTTACAATAGATCAAATTTCTGAACGGTTGGGTTATGCTGAAGTATCTGTATTTTCTAGAGCATTCAAGCGCTGTAAGGGTATGCCACCAGCAAAATATCGAAAGATGATGCAACAATAGTAAGACATAATACTGAGATCATATTAAGACGTTGATAAAAATTTAATGATAATTCAAGTCATCATTTGCACTAGATAATCTACTTTCAAAAGCTATACTCGATAATATAAATAATCAAGTTATAGATAAAAATTCCAAAGAGGGTTCGTTTATGTCGGCATGGATGACACATCAAATACATAATCAATTTGATGAGCTTCAAGATTACAATCTATATATAACAGATCCAATCTTACAAGAAATCTTACAGCGTTATGGCAGTAGAAACTCAGTCCATTTAAGTGAGTTTGGTGCAGTCGTAGGTTGTGAAAGCTTTTATCACCATGCTGATCTTGCCAATAAACATCCTCCTATTTTACATAGTTTTGATGCTCGAGGTAGGCGGGCAGATTTTGTTGAATTTCATCCTTCATGGCACAAATGGATGGCGTTAAATCGTAAATATGCGGTTCATGCACATCCTTTTCTAAATTTCACTCAAGAATCTGGTTGGGTGGATTGGGCAGCAAAATTCTTCCTCAGTGGTCAAGTGGAGTGTGGAAACTTATGTCCAAACTCAATGACCTTGGGCAGCATTCCATTGATTCAAAAAGAACCTGAGCTGTGGAAAAAGCTAGGAGATAAACTTTTATCCACTGAATATGATGAACGTGATTTACCAATTGCTCAGAAAAAATCGATTTGGATTGGAATGGGCATGACTGAAAAGCAGGGTGGTTCTGATGTGCGTGCTAATGAAACGACAGCTGTTCCAGTTGGGCAGTCTGGAAGAGGACAAGCTTATTTACTAACTGGGCATAAATGGTTTTTTTCAGCACCTATGTGCGATGCACATTTGGTTGTTGCTAAAACTGAGCATGATGGCTTGGCATGTTTCTTTGTTCCGCGATGGTTGGAAGATGGCACAAAAAATGCGATTCATATTCAACGACTCAAAGAGAAGGTTGGAAATCGCAGCAACTCCAGCTCTGAGGTCGAATTTAAAGAGGCTTGGGGCATTATGATGGGGGAGGCTGGACGCGGCATTCCAACGATTATTGAAATGGCAAACTATACCCGATTAACGTGTGCGGTAGGTTCAAGTGGCATTATGCGTCAGGCCCTAGTACAAAGCATTGCCTATACACGTCAACGTCAAGCATTTGGTAAGAGACTCATTGAGCAACCATTAATGCGGTCGGTGCTCACAGATCTTGCTTTAGAGACTGAAGCGGCAATGCAGTTGAGTTTCCATTTGGCTCATTGTTATGAACATGACAGTGAACTTTGTTTGGCATGGAAACGTATCATGACACCAGCAGCAAAATTTTGGGTTTGTAAAAGAGCAGTAGAAATGACTGGTGAAATGATGGAAGTCTTTGGTGGCAATGGCTACGTTGAACATGGCATCATGGCTCGTCTCTTTAAAGAAGCACCTGTGAACACCATTTGGGAAGGGTCAGGTAATGTCATGTGTCTCGATGTGCTTCGTGCTATTTCACGTGATCCTGAATCAATCGAGCATTTATTTAAAGATTTAGCATCTACTGCAAGTCACGACAAAATACTTAATGAAGAGTTGCAGGGACTGTTTAGATTATTTCATCAGGAACCTGATGATTTACAATTTATGGGGAGAAGCTTAGTCAGTCGTTTGGTTGTGCTCTCTCAAGCAGTATTGCTGAAACGTTATGCGCCAGATTTTATTGCCAATGCTTTTATTGCGACGCGTTATCAAAAATTTCATGGTCAAGTGGTGGGAATGCTTGATCCTAAACAAGTAGATGTGACCTCAATTTTAAATCGAGCATTTGCCGCTTAATTATTTTCCAAAACCCTTTTCTGATAGACAGCCAACACATAGATGCGGTTGGCTGTTATCGATACATAAAAATAAATAAGTACGACAGTGTGAAAAAATAGAATTCACTAGAATCGTGTCATTAAAAATTTTTAAATTTTGATCATATTAAAGTGAATAAAACATGTTGATCAAAAGTTATCTCCTCAATAAAGATTATTCGTCATTATGCACATGCAAAAAAAATCAAAAAAATTAAAGTATTTTTTGGTCTTAGTGGTATTGGTTGCTTTAGCTCTTTCTGTTTATTTCTATATTCAGTCACAAAAAAAGCAGCCAGAACCGCAGACCGTTGAAGTCACTCAAGGTGATCTAACGCAGATTGTTAAAGCCACAGGTGAAATTTATGCATCTGATATTGTCTCCGTGGGTGCACAAGTCTCAGGTCAAATTCAAAAGCTGTATATCAAGTTAGGACAGGATGTAAAAAAAGGCGAATTAATCGCTGAAATTGACTCGACAACACAGTTGGACAAGCTCAATACCAGTAAAGCCGAACTTGAAGCTGCGAAGGCAGACTTGGCAGCGAAACGTGTCGCTTTACAAACTTTAAAACAAAACTATCAGCGTAAATTAACCTTATACAAAGCTGAAGCAGGCTCTCGTGAAGAGCTCGAACAGGCGAATAATCAGCTTAAACAAGCGATTGCAGATGTTGAGTCAAATGAATATCGGCTGAAACAATTACAGATTAATGTGAATACAGCACAAACTGAATTGGGCTACACACAGATTCGCTCTCCATTGACGGGTACCGTGGTTTCCATGCCTGTTGAAGCTGGTCAAACCATTAACTTTGCACAAACGACACCTTTGATCGCGACGATCGCCAACTTGAATAAGATGGAAATCCGAATGCAGGTCGCAGAAGGTGACTACACTAAATTAAAAGAAAACATGCCAGTTAAATTTAGCACCTTGGCAGACCCCAATGTGAAATTAGATGGTGTGATTCAAAGTATTGATCCTGCTTTAACGATCCTGACCAAAGGAACTTACGACGATAAAAATGAAAATGCGAATGCAGCAGTGTTCTACTATGCAAGAATGTTGGTGGACAACCCTGAGCGTAAACTCAGTATCGGTATGACAACCCAAAATGACATTATTGTAAATCAAAAAAAGAATGTGCTGAAAATTCCGAAAACAACGGTGATTGGATATGGATCAGATGCCATGGTTTACCTCTATCAACCTGATACAAAACCTCAACCAAGAAAAGTCGTGACTGGAATTTCTGACTCAAATGATATTGAAATCAAGTCTGGTTTAAAGTTGGGTGAAAAAATTTTGGCAGAGGCACCTGACGATAGTGCGAATACATCAGGCGATACTCAATGAGTTTGATTGAACTAAAAAAAATAAATAAATTTGTAGGTCCAGAAAATAATCAACAACACATCCTAAAAGATGTCAGTCTCAGTATTGAACAGGGTGAGTTTATTTCGATTATTGGGCAATCAGGTTCAGGTAAGTCTACTTTAATGAATTTACTTGGATGTTTGGATCAAGCCTCTTCAGGACAGTTTCTGTTTCGTGGACAAGATATTTTCTTATTGAGTAATGATGAGCTTTCATCGTTACGTTTAAAAAGTTTTGGGTTTGTGTTCCAACGCTATAATTTATTGAATGCTTTATCTGCTTTAGAGAATGTCGCCTTGCCCGCGATTTATTCAAATTTGAATGCAGAAAACCGTGCAGATCGAGCACTGCAACTTTTAGCTCAGCTCGGTTTAGCTGATAAGAGTGACAATAAACCCAATGAAATGTCGGGTGGACAGCAGCAACGAGTCAGTATTGCCCGCGCACTTATGAATGGTGGTGAGGTTATTTTAGCCGATGAACCCACAGGCGCTTTGGATTCTGAAAGTGGTGAAATGGTCTTGCAAATTTTGGAAGATCTACACCGTCAAGGGCATACGATTATTTTAGTTACTCATGATAAAAGTATTGCAGAACGTGCAGATCGTGTCATTGAAATTAAAGATGGACGCATTCTTTCGGATACGCAGCGTCAATCTTTAGGGCAAGTTTCTCCATCAAAAGTTTTTCATGCGGACATGAAATTCAGCTTTGTTTCCCAAGTGTATGAAGCGATGAAAATGTCTTTGCACTCAATTTTCGCCAATCGTTTAAGGTCATTTTTGACCATGCTAGGGATTATTATTGGCATTTGCTCAGTCACCATTGTCATTGCCATTGGTAATGGTGCAAAAGAAAAGTTTTTGAATGATTGGGGAGGACTGAAAACAGCAACACTTGAGATTTATCCTGGTGGAACAGCTTTAGCTGCATCTGCCAGCCGTTTAAATATGGATGATTTAAATGCTCTCAATGAGATGAAAGAAATTATCCATGTTTCTCCACATGTCAGTTTAAGTGGGAACATGATTTATCAAAATCGTAATATTGATGTGAGTGCAACAGGTGCAGATGGTTTTTATTTAAAAATTAGAAACATGAAAGTTCAACATGGTCGCTTTTTTACACAGAGCGATGTTGAACAGCGTTCCCAAATTGTAGTGATTGATAAGCAAGCTGCTGAAAAGTTATTTGGACAGCAAAAATTAGCTTTAGGTAAAACAGTCTTATTTAATAAGCGTTCTTATGAAGTTGTTGGAATCGCTGAACCTCAATATAGCTCAGGTTCTTCACAAATTTGGATGCCTTATAATGTATTGATGTCACAAATTTCAAGTAGTGATCATGTCAATCTGCTGACTGCGGTACTACATCAAAATACTGACTCAGTAAAAGCCGAAAAGAAAGTGAGGCAACTATTGATTGCTCGTCATGGTGTGGAGGATTTTGATATATATAACAGCGATGAGTCTATGAAGTCCTTTGAAAAATATTTAGGAACGATGACTTTCTTTATTTCTGCAGTAGCCTTCATTTCATTGGTCGTAGGTGGCGTTGGTGTGATGAATATCATGCTCGTTTCTGTGACCGAGCGAATTAAGGAAATTGGCTTACGAATAGCAGTTGGTGCGCGCCAAAGTGATGTGCAGGCTCAGTTTTTGATTGAATCTGCAGTTTTATGTTTATTTGGTGGCGTAATTGGTGTTGCGATCGCCTTGATCGCCAGTTTTATTTTTAATGCGATTAGCTCAGATTATAAGATGGTATTTTCATGGTCAGTTGCTATTATCGCACTGCTATTTTCAACGTTGGTTGGTTTGATCTTTGGTTATATGCCCGCTAAACGTGCTGCAAACTTAAAACCAATTGAAGCCTTAGCCCATGAATAAGAAAAAATTAGAGATGGCTGTTCAGAGAGTATTGTCTGTATTAACAGGAATTCCAAGTTAGAGATACTAAAGTTAACATTTTTTATCGTGGAATTTATTGTTGCAAATCAGTCTAATATTTTAACTGAAAATTCGATTTTTTTACTTACTAAACCGTAAGTACTTCTCATCCTTCTTCTGCCTCAATAAGCTGTTAATTCGCCTTGTTACACTGCCACATCCGCAGTATGACGAGGGGAAATATGGCACTTTTGCTTTAAAGCTTATTTAAAAAATAAAGATCAATAAGAACCATAGATAAATTTATCTCATGAGGCTGATATGACAAAACTCCTAACCACTAGTTTATTTGTGACCACCATTGCTTTAAGTGGCTGTAATGATTCTGATGATAAAAGTCCAAAAGATTCATCAAATCCATCTCCACTCACTTTGCAGACTTATACTCCTGGAGAGGATGCTGTTTTTGCCGTTGCATCAACTTTAATTTCAGGAAAAAAAGATGCTATTTTGGTCGATGCTCAATTTCAGAATCAATACGCTAAAGACGTAGTCAATCTGATTAAGAAATCAGGTAAAAATTTAAAATATATTTATATTTCCCATAGTGATCCTGACTATTATTTTGGAACCAATGAAATTTTAAAAGCATTTCCAAATGCTAAGGTTGTTTCAACCGCGCAGACAGCTTATTTGATACAAGCCTCTAAAGAAGATAAGTTATCAGTTTGGCAGCCACAATTAGCAAAAGGCGATGCTCCTGAAAAGATTATTATTCCTGAAGCCTTAAATTCAGGATATATGGAATTAGATGGGCAAAAGATTCAAGTCCAACTTGATCCAGAAGATTCCGCACATAGTTTCCTATGGATTCCAAGTTTAAAAACGGCATTGGGTGGTATTTCGGTCGCTTATGGTGAGCATTTGTGGATGACCGATACCAGTCGTGTGCAAGGGATCGATCTTTGGAAGAAGCAAATTGATAAAATACTGAGTTTAAATCCTGAAAAAGTGATCCCAGGTCATTATGTAAAAAGTGACTTTTCACCTAAGCCATTGGATTGGATTAAAGGGTATTTAACGAACTTTAAAACAGCAGTTACTGAAAATCAAAGCTCGGAGGGGATTTTTGGATATATGAAAGCAAAGTATCCAGATCTTGAGTCGAGTGAAGAAGTGCTAAAAATGTCTGCACAAGTATTTGCCAAAGAAACCGATTGGAAAGTTGCATCTCCTTATCCGCCAATAGGACAAAAAATTCAAGTCGATTTTACGAGTTTGAAATTTGATCTTGATGTCAAAGACCATAAAAACCTAACTTTTACAGGTGCCGCAGATCTTTCTGAAGCGGTAAAATACACACCTGTTGAGATTGCTAAAAATATTTTTATGGTTTATTGGCATGAGGATAAATCAGGAGATAATGTCGTTCATATTCAAGATTATAATCGAAATATCGTTTACACCAACATTGCTGGGAATGATGGAACAATTCATCTTAAAGGCAAAATACAGGGTGTCAAAGGTGTAATCAAGGACATCGGTTTACAACAAGCCTTGAACAAACCATTCTTCGCTATTGGACAGACTTTGGTGTTAAACATCAATGGTCAAACGCAGCATCTTGAATTCAAAGACCAAGGTCTTTTAAATATCACATCAGGACAAAATACATCTGCCAATATTAAATATTTAGCCACACAGGTTGGACCTGAGCAGTTTATGGTGTATTGGGCAGATGATGCGACTAAAGAAAATGTTGTATTAGTCATCGATCAAAAGCAAAAGATCGTTTACCAAAATATCGCAATGCCAGATGGAAAATTTAATCATCATCGAGGTACATTTAGTCTTCTACCGAAATAATGATGATTTAGTCCTTTCTATGCTGTGTAAGAGCATCTTCGGGTGCTCGAGTTATTGATCAATTTAACATAGAAAAATGGCAGAGCTAATCTTAAACATTGTATGCATACGATGAATGTCATTGAAAAAACCATTATGAATTTGCTTGTATAATGTACAAAAAAGCGTAATATCGCTTTCCCATCATCTAGGGTGGTTAAACTGAAGGTAATATAAAATGGCAAAGAAAAAAGCGTTGCCAGAAGTTGTGATTCACAACTTTGTGGCAAAACATATGCATGAAGTCAACAAAAGCCAAGTTTTTGTAGATCGTAAGAAAAATGCAAAACGTGGCTATAGCAAGCACAAAAAAGGGAGATATTCGAATGATTATCTCCCTTTTTTATATGCCTAAACACGTGAAGGTTAGTCTGCTCCACCACTACTTCCACCATAATCTATATCTACATATGATGATTCGCTCATTTGGTGTTCAGAATTCATCGTTAAACCATGATCTAGCGTATAATTTGAAATAGGTTTATTGGGTCTTGAACTACTTTTTGATTTACTAACATATAAATGAAATAGAATTACCGAGATCGCTACGATCGACATGAAGATAAAAAAAGCCAATTGATTATGTTGTTACTCAGCTCTTTCTCTGCTTAAACCGAGATTCATATTAGGCATTTACAATACGATTCGATTTCACCATATCCGCTAAACCATGGTGACGGAAATAATATTCCATCCAACTTTTCACAATGAGTGGATTACTCATTTTCACCACTTCATCTAAAAGCGTTTGCGCATCTACCATTGGAACATGACAAATTGCTTTACGGACTCTGAGAATATTGCTCGAACTCATTGAAAGCGTATTAAAGCCCATTGCCATCAGTAAAATTGCTGAGAGTGGATCGCCAGCCATTTCACCACAAATACTGACAGGTTTGTCATATTTATGACACTCTTGAACTAAGCGTTGCAATGCTCGAAGCACTGAGGGATGGAAGTGAGAATAAACACTCGATACACGTGGGTTATTACGGTCGACTGCCAACAAATATTGGATTAAATCATTCGAACCCACTGAGAAGAAATCAACTAATTCTGCAAACTCACCAATTTGAAGCAAAACACTAGGTACTTCAACCATGATGCCAATTTTAGGACGATTAATTTTAACTTGTTCTTCTTCCTGAACCGCAGCTAAGTCACGTTCAATAATATAAAGCGCTTCTTCTACTTCACTGACGCTGGTGATCATTGGCAGCAAAATATGCAAATTATTCAAGCCGACACTGGCTTTTAACATCGCACGAATTTGTGAAGAGAAAATCTCAGGATGATCCAAGGTAAAACGAATCCCTCTCCATCCTAATGCTGAGTTTTCTTCTTCTATTTCGAAATAAGGTAAATCTTTATCTGCACCAATATCCAAAGTACGCATCACGACTGGTTTATTGGCAAAGTGACTAAGTTGTTGACGGTAAATCGCCCGTTGCTCTTCTTCACCCGGGAAACGATCACGCAACATAAATGGAATTTCTGAACGATAGAGTCCGACACCTTTGGCACCGCGTTGTACACCACGCACGACATCAATCATTAAACCTGTATTCACAAATAAGCGTACTGCAACACCATCAGGAGTGATGGCATCTTTGGTTTCATACTGTTTAAGATCTTTGGCGATTTGTTCTTCTTCTTTTTGGATGTCACGATAACGTTGACGTAAACGGCGTGGTGGATTGATAAATACACGTCCTTGATAGGCATCAACAATCATTTCCACATCATCAAGGGTAGTCACCGGAAGTTCGGTGACACCAACAACTGTGGGGATACCCAAAGCACGTGCTACAATCACCATATGTGAATTGGCAGCCCCTTCAGACGTCACAATCGCTGCAATCTTATCGACAGGTAGTTCAACCAGTGCTGCCGTACTGATTTCTTCACCCACGATGATACTGTCATTACTCAGTTCTCGGTGACTTAAATCATCTTCTTGAAGCGCTGCTAAAATACGACGCCCAAGGTCTTTTAGATCTGCAACACGTTCTCGTAAATAATCGTCTTCCATTTGTGCAAAGATTGCCACATGACGATCAATAACGTGTTTAACTGCACCTTGAGCCCAGTGACCATCACGGATTAACTCTTTGATTTCAGCAGGCAGGGCATTCTCATCCAACATTCTCAAGAATACGCTAAATAATGCACGTTCCTCAGACATCAAAGAATCTTGCATTTTATCATCAAGTGATTGAATTTCTTGGCGAACTGAATCAACCGCATGATCGAGTAATTCAAGCTCTTCACTGATATCTTCAGCTTCGCGGTCAGGTACTGAACCTAAATCTGCGGGTGGATAAAGAATAAGTGCACGACCTAATGCAATACCACCTGCACCTGATGATCCTTGAAATGTTTTATAGGTTGGAGAATTATTTGGCTTACGGAAAACATCAATATTTCCAACTGCATGCGCATGGGCGATAACGCCAGAAAGTTGCGCACAAAGTGTGACTAAAAACGATTCAGCAGCTTCGCTAAAGTCTTGTGGTTCAGTATTTTGAACCACGAGAACACCCATGACTTTTCGACGATACATGACAGGAACGCCAAGGAAAGAGTTATAAATCTCTTCACCCGTTTCTGGGAAATACGCGAAACGCTCATGCTTAAACGCATTCTCGATATTGACGATTTCCTCGCGTTGCCCAACGAGTCCGACCAAACCCTCACCCAACTGCAATGATACATTGCCAATGGATTCAGCGTTTAAGCCTTTGGAAGCCATCAGAACGTAACGTTGGTTACGTTCATCAAGTAAATAAATAGAGCACACATCTACATGCATTGCTTCAGAAATTTGGTTGACCATAATTTCTAACGAATCATGCAAACTGACAGACGCATTGATTTCTTGGACAATGCGCCGTAAAGAGTCTAATTGCATGTTCGACATGTAGCGGTGCTCCTCTTAAAGGGATGTAATTATGGTGATTATTCAAATAGTCGAAATAAAAATCAAACATTTAAATTCAATGTTTAATATAAATCATGCTATGGCAGATGCATACACAATTCCAACATGGCACGACGGTAAACATCTTTTTTGAAGTTCACCACTTGGCCTAGTGGATACCAATAGCTGACCCATTGCCATTGATCAAACTCTGGCGGATCATTTAAGTTCAACTGAATATGATTCGTTGACGCGACTAATTTCAATAAAAACCATTTTTGCTTTTGTCCGATACACACAGGATCAGAATCTGATCTGATGTAGCGAAGTGGCAAACGATAATGTAACCAACCTTCGGTCTGAGCAATTATTTGGACGTGCTCCGGCAATAACCCGACTTCTTCACGGAGTTCCCTGAAAAGTGCCTGTTCTGGAGTTTCACCAAATTGGATGCCTCCTTGAGGAAATTGCCAAGCATTGTGACCAATGCGTTTTGCCCATAAAACTTGTCCAATATCATTTGCCAAAATGATCCCGACATTCGGTCGGAAACCTTCTGAGTCGATCATTTGGCACCTAAAATTTATTAAATTCGTTGACTTTGGGTTCGGGGGCATCCACTCTCTATGCCCAACTCGAAAAGTTCAAAGTAATAATGTTTTAAAATTGCTATGATCTTAACGAATTTCTATCGACTAGCGGAGATAGATTTACATTTTTTTTCTTAAATTTCAGTTTGAACGAGTAATTTCATGAAATTGGCGTTGTTTGATTTAGATCACACCTTGTTAAATACCGACTCTGACCATTCTTGGGGCGAGTTTTTAGTCAATGAAGGCTTGGTTGATCCAGTTCGACATCGCGCCATGAATGACAAATTTTATGAAGACTACAAAGCAGGACAACTTGATCCAATTGCCTACAACGAATTTGTATTTGAATTTTTAACGCAACATGACAATGAGTATTTGACCGACTTACATCAGCTTTTTATGCAAAAAGTGATTCGACCTCAAATGCGTCCTGAAGGTTATAAAGCGATTCAACGTCATCAAGATGCTGGGCATCAATTAGTAGGGATTACAGCAACATCAGATTTTATTACTGCACCTATTTTTCGTGAATTTGGTATTACAGAAATTATTGCAACCAATGCAGAAGTGGTTGATGGTAAATATACGGGTAAAGTCATTAATATTCCGTGTTATCAAAAAGGTAAATTGGCACGATTAGATCAATGGCTCCAGGGACGAGAAGTTACTGAATCATGGGCATATTCAGACTCCATTAATGATCGATTCTTATTGGAATATGCGGATCATGCGATTGCAGTCAATCCAGATGAGCGTCTTGAAGTATTGGCTAAAGAGCAGGGTTGGGATATCCAAGACTGGTCCATTTAAGACAATTTTATTCTCAAAATTAAAAATTGCTAAAGCCATTGTATCAATGGCTTTTTTTCATTGATCAGCATTGAAATAACTTGAGATGAAATTCAGCATAAATTTACAGACGCTTTCATCCCTTAGTGATACCTTATGCGCAAACAACTAACTTAAAATTAATCAAAATCATAAGGAATACACGATGCTAAATGCAGAGCCAAGAATGACCAACTTATTTGAGCAATTAGGATTAGATTCTAGCGAGCAAGCTATTGCAGAATTTATTGAAACACATCAGTTAGAAGCTGAAACCTTTTTGACTGAAGCAAGTTTTTGGTCTGAAGGTCAACGTCAATTTTTGAAAGAAAAATTATGTTCAGATGGTTCATGGGCATTAATTATCGATCAGCTCAATGAGTCTTTACATGAAGATTCATTGAAGAAAAAAGCTTAAGTAGCTCACTTGTCTTAAAAAGTAAAAAGTCATCTTATTTAGATGACTTTTTAAAGAACGAATGCTGAAATTATTTCATTAAATCAACCAGGGCCTTGGCTGCCTTAGATTGGGTGCGTCCCGGATGCCAAACCATACCCAATTGACGCTGCATTTCTAAATTAATGTCCAGCCTGACTAAGTCTTGATTCACTAAAGTACTTGGTAGGACAGACCAGCCTAACCCAATAGAAGCCAACATGCGAATGGATTCAAGCGGGTTATTACTCATAGACACTTTAGGTTTTAATCCATTTTTTTCAAATTCTGCAAGGGTGATCTGCGCTGTATATGTTTGAGCTGCAGGTAATAAACTTGGGTACTGCATGAGATCTTCAAGGCTTAAATTTTTCATATTTGCCAATGGATGAAAAACTGCAGCAACGAAGACCAATGGATCACTCCATAAAGGAACATATTTTAAACGTTCATCTAGGACTGGGGGTAAGGTTAAGAATGCCAGTTCAAGATCACCCGCTAACACTTTTTCATGAGCTTGTTCTGAATCTACAAAATGCACATCTAATGTCACATCAGGATATTGCTGAACATAGCTTTTTAAATGTTGCGGTAAATGATGTAATCCAATGTGATGGCTGGTACCAACTTTAAGCTTTCCTTTAATCTGATTTTGGTCGTGGCTTAAGGTGTGATGAATATCACCTAGTTCATTTAACCAATTTTTAACTTTAGGAAGCAGGGAATGAGCCGCATGGGTGGCTTGTACACCTCGGCCAGCAGATTCAAATAATTTGACACCAAAATAATCTTCTAAACTATGAATACGTTTGGTGACAGCGGGCTGAGTGATAAATAGTTGATCAGCTGCCATAGAAATCGAACCCGTTTCCATGACTTTTATAAAAGCTTCAAAGGCAGCAAGATTCATAATTTAAACTCGGTTATGAAAATATTATTTAATTATAAAATAAATTTATATCTATTGCGAAGTAATTCTTCATAAACTGTTGCAAAAAAGCCGCATAGTGCGGCTTAGATGAGGAGGATCACAGGTGAAACTATGCGACGATATTTTCTTCCTGTTGTATCGTTTTTTTCTCCCACACGCGTTCGTGAATGAAATAAGCCACGGCTTGTACAGTAGGCTCAAGTAAACTCAAAGTAATTGCCATCCAAATGCTGCCTGTGACAAGGTAGCCTACAATCATGGCTACTGTAATGTGCATAATGTAGTAGCTTAGTGTTTTTTTGAACATGCGTTGATTATCTTCAACAAATTTTTGAATATGTGCCATGTGAACATCCTCAGGTGGTGGTGATCTTGGAGATGGTTAAATGATAAGCATTCTTATTTAATCTGTAAAAGCGAATATTATTTTTAAATTAATCGTTTTTATAGATGGTTTTTGTGTTTACATTGATTCTAAAAAGTTTTTAAACTAATAAAAATGATAAATTAGATTTATGTGAATAGGCCGTTATAATCGTAATTAATGACAGAATTACCCAGTCCAGTGGAGCAAATCGACATGGCAGGCGAAACCCAAAAAGCAGAAACTCAAACAAAAAAAACGTTGTACGATAAATTGTGGGACGATCATTTAGTTAAACAACGCGATGATGGCTCTTCTTTACTTTATATCGATCGTCACTTGTTGCATGAAGTGACTTCTCCACAAGCTTTTGAAGGCTTACAACTTGCAGGGCGTAAACCTTGGCGTTTAAGTGCAAACGTGGCAACGCCTGACCATAACGTACCAACGTCTACGAAAGAGCGTTCTGAAGGGATTGCGGGGATCGAAGATGATACTTCACGTATCCAAGTGCAAACTTTAGATGATAACTGTAAAACATTTAATGTTGCACAGTTTGATATCAACGATGTCCGTCAAGGGATCGCACACGTTGTTGGACCTGAGCAAGGTTTAACTTTACCGGGTATGACGGTTGTTTGTGGTGACTCTCATACAGCGACGCATGGTGCGTTTGGTTGCTTGGCACACGGTATTGGGACATCTGAAGTTGAACATGTATTGGCAACGCAATGCTTAGTTCAAAAGAAAATGAAAAACATGTTGGTACGTGTTGACGGTAAATTAGGTCAAGGCGTAACACCAAAAGATGTGGTTTTAGCGATTATTGGTAAAATCGGTACAGCTGGTGGTACAGGCCATGCCATCGAATTTGGTGGTCAAGTGTTCCGTGATATGTCGATTGAAGGTCGTATGACGGTATGTAACATGGCGATTGAAGGCGGTGCCCGTGTAGGTATGGTTGCTGTAGATGAGAAAACCATTGAATATGTGAAAAACCGTCCTTATGCACCGAAAGGTGAGCAGTGGGATCAAGCTGTAGCTTATTGGAATACTTTACATTCTGATGAGGGTGCACACTTTGATACAGTCGTTGTATTACAAGGTGAAGAGATTGAGCCACAAGTGTCTTGGGGTACATCTCCTGAGATGGTGATTCCTGTTTCTCAAGCAGTACCGACATTAGAACAAGCAAAAGATGATGTACAACGTAACGATTGGACACGTGCTTATCAATATATGGGCTTAACCGCGGGTCAAGCATTGTCTGATATTAAATTGGATCGCGTATTTATCGGTTCTTGCACCAACTCTCGTATTGAAGATATCCGTGCGGCAGCGGAAGTTGCAAAAGGCAAAAAAGTTGCAAGCACGATTAAGCAAGCGATGGTTGTTCCGGGTTCTGGCTTAGTCAAAGCACAAGCAGAAGCTGAAGGTTTGGATAAAATCTTAATTGAAGCTGGTTTTGAATGGCGTGAGCCGGGTTGCTCAATGTGTTTAGCAATGAACGCAGACAAATTACAACCGGGTGAGCACTGTGCATCAACATCAAACCGTAACTTCGAAGGTCGTCAAGGTAATGGTGGTCGTACGCATTTAGTGAGCCCAGCGATGGCAGCAGCAGCGGCAATTGCAGGTCACTTTGTTGATGTACGTTCATTCTAAGAGGAGCAAACAACATGAAAAAATATACCGTTGAACAAGGTATCGTTGCACCTTTAGACCGTGCCAATGTCGATACAGATTTAATTATTCCAAAACAGTTCTTGAAATCAATTAAGCGTACAGGTTTCGGCGCGAATTTGTTTGATGAGTTACGTTATTTAGATGAAGGCTATTTGGGGCAAGACAACTCAAAACGCCCTTTGAATCCAGACTTTGAGTTGAATAAACCACGTTATCAAGGTGCTTCAATCTTGATTTCACGTGCCAACTTTGGTTGTGGCTCAAGCCGAGAACACGCGCCATGGGCTTTAGAAGAATATGGTTTCCGTACCGTAATCGCACCAAGCTATGCAGACATTTTCTACAACAACAGCTTTAAAAATGGCATGTTACCAGTGATCTTGTCTGAAGAGATTGTTGATCAATTATTTAAAGAGTGTGCAGCACAAGAAGGTTATCAGTTAACGATTGATCTTGAAGCACAAGAAGTGCGTACGCCTACAGGCGAAGCATTTAAATTTGAAGTTGATCCATTCAGAAAGCACTGTTTGTTGAATGGTTTAGATGATATTGGTTTAACGTTACAAGCGGCAGAAGACATTCGTGCTTATGAGGAAAGAACTAAAGCTGTTCGCCCATGGGTATTCCAAGAAATCAAAGCGTAACTGATACTTAAAGCTATAGTGCTCTGATTCAAGTCTTGCTAATATCGGTGCAAAATTATTCTTTTAGTTTTGCGCCGTTTGGTGAGGTTGGGCACAAATGAAGGCAAAAGTTTTATTACGCTACGCGTTTTTCGGATTGTCTGTCGCCGTTTTATCCGCTTGTCAGACCGTAGACCGATTACAACTGAAAAAGATTAAAGAAACGCCTGAAACCAGAAATCATGCTTTGATTTATTGCTCAGGAACGCTGAATTGTGAGTTTGAAAGATTCGATGAGCATCCCATTGTTGATGCTCAATCTCGAAGATTAGATCAGCGTGCGATCAAGCAAGGTATCGTGCGATTAAATGCTGGCTCTTTGAAAGATCCGCAAGCCTTATATCTTTCAGTTCCTGCTGGACTGCATGAAGTGGTGGTTCGCTTTTATCCGATTTCAGAGGAAAAAGCAGAAACTATTAATGTTATCCATCGCTTCGAAGCAAAAAAAGATTACCGATTTGTAATGTTTAGAGATCGAAGCAGTGGGAAAAAAAGTTTACTTGATGCTTCTGCACCAGAGCCATTATGTGTTGACTTGTTGCAAGAGCAACAAACCATTCGTCGTTTCTGCAAACCTTATAATGTTCTCAATGGACTAGGCGAGTTTGTGGAACAAAAAAATTTAAAAACACGTTAGTTTATACTAACTTTACAAATGGAAAATCTCATGTCTAAACAAATCTTGATTTTAGCTGGTGACGGCATTGGTCCTGAAATTGTAAAAGCAGCTGAACAGGTCCTCACCCGTGTCAATGAAAAATTTAATCTAGATTTAACATGGGAACAAGGTTTATTGGGTGGCGCTGCAATTGATGCGCATGGTTCACCTTATCCAGAAGTTACCTCTGAACAAGCAAAAAAAGCAGATGCGATTTTGTTAGGTGCTGTGGGTGGTCCGAAGTGGGATACAATTGAGCGCTCAATTCGTCCTGAGCGTGGTTTATTAAAATTACGTAGTGAACTTAACCTTTTCGCTAACTTGCGTCCAGCGATCTTGTATCCTCAGTTGGCAGATGCTTCAAGTTTGAAACCTGAAATTGTTTCAGGCTTAGATATTTTAATTGTCCGTGAATTAACTGGTGGTATTTACTTTGGTCAACCACGCGGTATTCGTGAATTAGAGAATGGTGAGAAGCAAGGTTTTAATACCGACGTATATGCAGAGTCAGAAATCAAACGTATTGCTAAAGTGGCGTTTGAAATGGCGAAACTACGCGGTGGTAAAGTGTGTTCAGTGGATAAGGCGAATGTTCTTGAAGTCACTGAGCTTTGGAAACAAACAGTAACTCAGTTGCATGCTGAACAGTATGCTGACATTAACTTGTCACATATGTATGTCGACAATGCAGCAATGCAATTGGTTCGTGCACCTAAACAATTTGACGTGATCGTAACAGGTAACTTGTTTGGTGATATCTTGTCTGATGAAGCTGCGATGTTGACTGGTTCAATCGGTATGTTGCCATCAGCTTCTTTAGATGAAAATGGTAAAGGGATGTATGAGCCTTGTCATGGTTCAGCACCAGATATCGCAGGTCAAAATATTGCAAACCCATTGGCAACAATTTTATCTGTTGCAATGATGCTTCGATATACGTTCCGTCAAGAAGCTGCAGCAAAAGCGATTGAAGATGCAGTAGGGAATGTTTTAGACCAAGGTTTACGTACAGCTGACATTATGTCTGAAGGCATGAAGAAGGTCGGGACAGTTGAAATGGGTGAAGCAGTTGTTGCAGCGCTTAACTAATTTCAGTTGATTCATTCAAAACGCAGCTTATGAGCTGCGTTTTTTTATTGCCGAGCTTTTGAAAGCGATATTGTTTTTTTAAGCTAAAAACACTTGAGCAAGTCATTAGGTTATCGTAGTACTGATTTACTGAAGTTGTCTGTACAGGAATCATAAAACCATTTTCATCTCTCATCGAATTTCCCATTGGAATCGCGGTGTTGACTATACGTTCAAAAGTGAAAATTTCCCGCTCATCTCGAATCACAAGATTAGACTTCAGATGAATGTTAAAAGAATTCAAATCGGTAGTTTCACGGATATGTTGGATATCTTGCCCTACAAATTGTGAAACATAAGTATTCATATTTTTTTGTTCTGAAAATTTACTGTTTGGCACGCCATAAACAGGAAAAGTGTAAATATGCAGATGGGCAAAAAACACAATTTATTTAGTGCACGAAATAGTGGGGCAGTACGACGATTTTTTTTGTGGTTGAGTGTGTATATGAGGATTGTTTTTATATTTGATTGAAAGTTAAGAATAAATAGTGAGTTTAATTATTCTATATATCTGAATTTATCTCTTATCACAAAGACAGGCGATTGATTTAGCTGAATGAACTTTCTATGCGATTCATAAAATAAAAGTACAAAAACAAAAAAAGCCACTCAATGTGGCTTTTCGCTTACTAACACTTAGCGTGCACGGTAAGTAATGCGACCCTTAGATAAGTCATAAGGTGTCATTTCAACTTTAACACTGTCGCCAGTCAAAATACGAATATAGTGTTTACGCATTTTACCAGAAATGTGTGCAATTACTTCGTGACCGTTTTCTAAACGTACACGGAACATAGTATTAGGAAGCGTTTCGGTGACAACGCCTTCGAACTCGATAAGTTCCTCTTTATTGGCCATAGCCTACCTGATGATCAAATTGGAAAGGCGCAAATTATAGGCAAAATTTTAGAAAAAAACAAGGTTAAACCAAGTTCAGTCGGCGTTTCTATGGTCAAACTTGTCGAACAAACAAATAAAATTTTTAAACAAAAAAATGCTTAACTATGTTGTCAGTTTGGTCAATCGACTGTAATCTAATTCATAAGTTTTAAGTAAATATTAATAACATACAAGGAAGGGCACTGCGTGAGTCAGCTAACTGATGCTTCGGTTGTTCTACGATTAGGTTATCAAGCAATTCGTCGTGCTGGATTGCCCACAGAAGAAATTTTAACAAAAGCGGGTGTGGCCTTAAATCAAGTAGATCAAAATGCGCGTACGCCTTTAAGCGCGCAGTACGCTTTCTGGGTTGCTGCCGAAGAAGTCAGTAAAGATCCAGACATTGGTCTACATTTAGGTGAGCATTTACCACTTTATCGTGGTCAAGTGATTGAACATCTTTTTATTTCATCTGAAAATTTTGGCGAAGGCCTGAAAAGGGCTTTAGCGTATCAACGTCTAATCAGTGATGCATTTCATGCCAAATTGGTTATTGAAGATGATCGTTGCTACCTAACCAATGGTGAACAACCTTTCTCTGAAAATCTAGTCAATCGTCATTTTTCTGAGTGCGCGATTTCAGGCATTTTAAGATTCTTCAAATTTATTACTGAAGGTCGTTTTCAACCTATATATATCGATTTTAACTTTAGCGAGGGTGCTTCAGACGATGAGTATTTCCGTGTATATGAGTGCCCGGTAAGTTTAGGCCAAAAAGAAACGCGACTTTATTTTGATCCTGCAATTTTAGATTATGTACTTTGGCAAGCCGAGCCAGAATTACTTCAACTACATGAGCAGTTGGCGATTGAAAAATTACAGGAGTTGGCTCGATACGATTTAGTGGGTGAGGTGCGCCGTGCCATTGGTTCTACACTTGAGAGTGGAGAAACAACGCTAGAAACTGTGGCAGCTCAGTTGAATATCACCCCACGTCGTTTGAGAACACAGCTCAGTGAAGCCAATACAAGCTTCCAGCAAATTTTATCTGACTATCGTTGTCGTTTAGCTAAAAAACTTTTGGCAAACACCAATGAAAGCGTAGAGAGAATTGTCTATCTGACGGGTTTCTCAGAACCAAGTACGTTCTATCGTGCCTTTAAACGATGGACCAATGAGACACCTGTTGAATATCGTAAGCGTAAACAGCGCTAAAAAAGTCCCTTCTTATGAAGGGATTTTTTTCAATTCAAAATAAAAAATCTATTCAGGCATGTTTAACCAATGAGGGCCTAGCGGAACTTTAGGCAAGTTAAACTCTTCAGGATAGTGTGCTTGGATAAAGTAAAGGCCGTCAGGTGGTGCTGTGATCCCTGCTGCTTTACGGTCTTCTGCTGCGAATATTTCATCAATATGGTCAATGTCGTACATCCCCTGACCAATTTCCAGTAAACAGCCCATAATATTGCGAACCATGTGGTGTAAAAAACCATCTGCTTGGATGTCTAGAACGAGGTAAGCACCGTGTTTGATGAGTTTGCAATGGCTCACATGGCGTACAGGCTGGTTGGATTGACACGCAGCAGCTCTAAAGCTTTCAAAGTTATGAGTACCCTCAAATTTTGAGGCTGCAGCAATCATTTTATCCACATCAAGTGGGTAATAAGCATGCGTTACTTGTTTGTGGAGTAAGGCAGGACGCATGGGTCTGTTATAAACGACATAACGATAACGGCGAGCCTGCGCTTTAAAGCGTGCATGAAAATCACTGCCCATTTCTTGAATCCACTGGATGGCAATATCTTTCGGGAGTGTACTGTTAGCTCCCATAAGCCAGCCACGAATTGGACGTATTGCATTTGTGTCAAAGTGAGCCACCATATTTGTGGCATGAACACCTGCATCTGTTCGACCCGCACCATGCAAAATGATGGGTTCATCAGCAATTTTGCTCAACACTTTTTCCATGGTTTCTTGTACGCTCGGCACGCCTGGTTGCTGTGTTTGCCAACCTCGATAACGAACGCCACTAAACTCAATTCCGATTGCAAAACGTGGCATTTGAACCTCTAATTTGATGAATCATACCAATGCTGTAACCATTGATCTGTGGAGGGGTATTGTAAATACATTTTTAGAATTTTGGCATAAAGATCGGCATCACTGAGTGTATCGTCGATCAAAATATCAGATGCTTTAATCCAACTGCTAATTGCATAGCGTTGATCTAATTCTCCAAACATGACCTGACTACTTAATACAATATGGCAGCCTAAGGCACGAAGCTGCTTCAAAATATCTGTGGTATCCGCATTAATTGCTAAATTACCGGTTCCATATGCTTGAAGTATGAGTACATGAGGCGAGTTGTCGATAAAACGCGTTAAATGCTGATTGAATAATTTGATTTCAATGGGGCGAAGACTCAGATTCGCAATATTGAGTTGTGTCGAGCGTTCAATATGTTGCTCAGTAATGTCGACAAAAGAACTTGATATGGGCTTGATGACATTTGTAAATGCTTCACCACAAAATGCATTTAGTGCCGTGCGATGAGTCTTGACTGCAGTTCTGGCATGAAAAATTTGATGGTTAAAGCATAAGTAAACACCATCAGACACATTTTCCATATATTGGATGGCATGATTCAGATTATCTAAAGCATCGCTCGATGGATGCAAAGATGTCGCTGCATGATTGAGCAGAGGAAATTGGCTACCTGTGATAATGACTCGACACGTATCATGGAGAAATCGAGAAAGAATAGCCGCAGCATAACTCATGGTATCGGTACCATGAATGACAATAAAATTTTGAAATTGTTTAGCTTGCAATTGTTGAATTTTTTGGATTAACAGCAACCAATCACGCGCCGTACATGCACTACTGTCTTTAATCTCATGAGCCTGAACAAGCTCTATTGGATTTTGAACGGGCAAAATTTCTTTTAATTGCGGGAAAAAATCGGCAGCAGGCATAGGCGCTAAAGGTTCACCAACGCAACCAAATGTCCCACCCATATAGATTAAAGCTATTTTTGAACTCATAAAAAAAGCAGCCTGATTAGACTGCTTCATATTAAGATTAATTGGAATCAGATTCCATGCTCTCTCGGAGTTTTGCTGCACGCATTTTTTGTTCGTCATTGTAATGCGATTCATATTCCGTAATTAATTTTTCTGCTTCATCAAACGCGCCAAATTTAATGTATTGATCCGCTAAATCTAAGTTAAGTTGAATTTCATCAACGTTGAGTAATTCAGGAAAACGTTGTACAAGAGGATCATCAGGACGATTCGGATTCATTTTTATCGCAGATGTTTCATGCGAATGACTCTTTTGCACATCCACGTTTTCATCTGATGAATTGAGGTCAAAATTAAACTCGTTTATCGGTTCAATTGAGCTTTCTATTGTAGATTTTGAATCAAGATTTTCCTCAAAGTCGAAAGTTACAAAATCTAAATTTTGATCATTCACGCTTTGTTCTGGAACTTTTGCTGAGCTAGATATTTCAGCATCAAAGTTAAAATCATCTGAAAGATCAAAAGTGAGTTCATCCTTAGATGTTGTTTGAGAATGAGGCTGTTCCGACTGATCTGAAAAGCTAAATTCCAATGGATCTATTTCAATATTCAGTTCTTGTGGATTTTTTTCTAATGGAGAAGAGCTCAGTGCTGAATGAGAGAGATCTGTTTTTTCAACCCATTCTTGACTTAAATCAAGTGTGAAGTCGAGATTTTGGATGGACTCATTTTCTGAAGCAAGGTTCTCAGCATCAGTTGAGTGCACTGATGCTGTTTGTGATTTATTTTCAGACTGAAAACTGGAGAAATCTAAATCAAACTCTAAGGGTGCGCGATCTTCAGTCGATTGATTGGTTGTTTCAGATTCAGTCTGTGTTTGAGCATTTGGCTCGAAAGTTAAATCTGTCGTTATAAATTCTAAAGGTGTTTGCTCTTTTGATGCAGGAGTCTTCTCATCATCTTGCTCGAATGGGTGTTGTGAGGTTGGTTGCGGTGTATCTTCCATAAAAAAATCGAGTTCAAAATGCTCGTTTTGCGATGGAGTCTGTTGTTCAGTTGCCTGCTGATTTTCAGCCTGATCAGAAGGGAGCTGGTCAATGATTTCTTCATTGGTTTTATTGAGCGTAAACTCTTCTGCTAAATCCAGCTGTTCTGAGCTAAATACAAAATGAGCAGTAGGTTCAGCAGAGACATGCTCAGTTTCTTCCTCAGGAGTGCTTTTCTTCTCTTTGGCTTGTAAGGGATGTGGGTTTTGTTCTGTTTCAAACACAAATGTTGAGGTTTGAGAAGGAAGAGAAGATTGCTCTGTGGTCTCATTTGTTTCAGTGGGTGTGCTTTCCTGAGTGCTATGTTGTTCATCCTGTGATTTGATGAGATGATCAAAGGCTTGTTCTGATTGCACTGCAGGGATTTCAGTTATAAAACTGGTGCTATGAAACTGTGCAGCATGACGAGGCTGATTCTCGGTGTTCGATATATCCCGTGATTCTTTCGCAATTTCTTTATTCTGTTCCGCTTCTTTTGCAGCTTTAAGTTTGTCTTCAGCTTCATCCGCAATGTAATGTAATCCAGTGGAGCGTAAATAATTACTTAATTGTTTTAAAGCAAATTCATCATTCTGTAGGATGTGAATATCAATCAAATACGAGTAAAGCTCATGTTGTCTAGGATCACGATTCAATGCTTGATTGATTTTTGCTTCGGCTGACATATAGCTTTCTGATTGAATTAAGTATTCAATGCTGGCTTTAAGTTCATCAGCCACTGGTTCGGCACTTAAGTCTTGTGGTGCGCCATGACCGTGCTGTGAATAGGCTTGTTGTGGGGTGGAGCGAGTTTTAGGTCTTTTCTTAGCGCGTTTTACACTCACATTTTTTTTAGATTTTGTTGATCCTGTGTCACCATTTTTTTGTTTATCCTCACGTTTTTTGAGCACCAGTGCGATTAACAGCAAGACGACAAATGGAATGACATACAACATAATTTTTCCCCTTCATTGAATTCAATGAATTTATTGCAAATCTAATACCTGAGTGCTCGAAATATTGGACTGTTTTTAATCTCGATTTTTTATATTCTCAGTTCATCATTATGCATCGATCAAGATGTTCGAAATAAGAAGTGATGAGATTGTAATTTAACTGTTTTTTGTATAGATGTCATAATATTTCCTTTCAAATAGCACTCCAAGCTCTAATCAATTCAAATTGCATAAAAAAAGCCGATCTAATCAGACCGGCTTTTTATTGAAGTGACTATTAAAAATTAAGCATTTTTATAGTCAATCAAGATGCGTAGCATACGGCGTAAAGGTTCAGCAGCACCCCAAAGTAATTGGTCACCAACAGTGAACGCGCCTAAATACTCTTTACCCATATTAAGTTTACGTAAACGACCTACTGGAACAGTAAGCGTGCCTGTTACTGCAACAGGTGTAAGATCAGTCATTGATGCTTCACGTGTGTTCGGCACAACTTTAGACCAGTCATTTGCACTTGCAATGATGTCTTCAATTTCATTTAAAGGAACATCTTTACGAAGTTTTAAAGTCAATGCTTGTGAGTGACAGCGCATTGCACCAATACGTACACAGTGACCATCAATAGGTACAATTTGTGAATTACCAAGAATCTTATTGGTTTCAACTTGACCTTTCCATTCCTCTTTCGATTGACCGCTTTCAAGCTGTTTGTCGATATAAGGAATTAAAGAACCTGCTAAAGGTACACCGAAGTTTGCTGAAGGGAATCCTTCACCACGTTGTAATTCAGCAATTTTAGAGTCGATATCTAAAATTGGAGAACGTGGATCGTCTAATAGATCTTTTGTATTGTTATACAAATAGCCCATACCTGTGATGAGTTCACGCATGTTTTGCGCACCCGCACCAGAAGCAGCTTGGTAAGTCATTGAAGTCGCCCATTCAACAAGATTGTTTTGGAACAGACCACCAAGACCCATTAACATCAATGAAACAGTACAGTTACCGCCTACAAATGTTTTCGTACCTTTTACCAAACCGTCTTTGATCACATTCATGTTGACTGGATCTAATACGATGATTGCTTCATCGTCCATACGCAATGTAGATGCAGCGTCAATCCAGTAACCATTCCAACCATCAGCTTTCAACTTAGGGAAAACTTCAGTGGTATAATCACCACCTTGGCAGGTAATAATGACATCCATTTGCTTCAGACTATTAATGTCTGTCGCATCCATAAGTGCTGGGGCAGTTTTACCACCAAACGCAGGGGCTTCACCACCTGCATTACTGGTAGAGAAGTAGAATGGCTCAAAATGAGCGAAATCATTCTCTTCAACCATACGTTGCATAAGGACGGAACCAACCATCCCGCGCCAACCGACCAGACCTACTTTCATGTCACTTTGCCTCGGTGCGTTAAAATAAAAAAGGGGGTTCGAGTGTATCAAAAGAGTGTATAACTGCAAGTGGTACACAATCAAAACAGCAAATATATTGTGCAATATATCTTGTTTATGTTACATGCAAAACTAATATAAATTTATGAATCATCGAAAAATTAAGAATATATAAAGAGAAGCGCTATGCTATGGATTGAGATACTGGCTGTTGTTGTGATTTGGTTAAGTTTTTGGTCTTTGATTCCGCGTGATGAGTGGTGGTTTCGAGGTGCCGATTTTCCAAGACTACAAATTTTAGCCCTAGGCTTTATCGCATTTATCCTCCTGTTGATTTGGGATGGGGAATGGGATTTAAGACGCCAAGTCATATTTGTTGGATTAATTGCTGCATTAGCATATCAATTGAAGATGGTTTTGCCTTATACCTTAATTTGGAAAAAACAGGTGAAACAGGTCCAACCAGATCAACTTGATCCATCAAAGCAAATCTCTTTAATTGTGTCGAATGTTTTAACACCAAATACAGAATATCATCGTTTGATTGAACAGATTCATCAGCATCAACCCGATATCGTATTGATGCTTGAAACAGACCAAACCTGGCAGAATGAACTTTCAGTCATCGAAGCGGATTATCCTTATCGTGTTCCAGTACCTTTAGATAATCTCTATGGAATGCATCTCTACAGTAAGTTGGAATTGAGTGATACCGAAGTCAAATTCATACTGAGTAATGAGATTCCTTCTATTCATACCACAGTGAAATTACGTTCTGGACAGCCAGTTCAATTATATTGTTTACATCCCAAACCGCCGAGTCCAACTGAAGCCAAAGACTCTACATTACGTGATGCTGAATTGTTGATTGTGGGTGATCAAATTAAAGACTTGGATGAAAGTTGCATTGTCATGGGAGATCTAAACGATGTGGCATGGTCTCGTACCACACGACTATTTCAACGTATTAGTGGTTTATTAGATCCGCGTGTTGGACGTCATTATGTCAATACCTTCCATGCGGACTATCCGCTATTACGATGGTCACTCGATCATGTATTCCACAGCACTGATTTTGCTTTGGTGAAAATGGAGCGATTACCGCATATTGGTTCGGATCACTTTCCTGTGTACGTTGTTTTACAAACTGGACGAAAATTTGAGCAAGTACAGCAAGAATTAGAACAAACGGATGCTGATGAGCAAGAGGCTCAGGAGGCGATTCAAGAAGGTATTGCGAAAGCTGAGAAAGAAGAGAAACAAGTGACAGATGAAATTGCGCAAGATTATAAAGATGGCAAACAAGTGTGAATGGATGCGTGTAAGAAATTGCTTACAATGAATGTGTCTGTTGACCCATAGTCACGAAGCAAGCTTAAGCGTAATCTAAGCTTATCGGCACAGGGAGTGGGAATGGAATGATCCCAATATGGAAGACGACGCCGATGGAAAATCATCATGGAGATGATGTAGGAAAGGAAAGCCAATAAAACAATAATATGATTTTTGAAAAGCACAACCTCATCGACCCGAGTTCTACAGGATGTAGAACTCGGGTTTAGTTTATGGTGGGTTTAACTGTTTAAATGCATACAGGTCGAATGAATTAAATCTCGTTATTCAGCTCTAATCTTTTATTAATGCTATGATTTGCCAAAATGAAAATATTGAGCAGATGGAGTATGACTTTGTTTCTTAAAAATATGAAAGACATAACTACAAGCAAATCCTTCGCTTCGATCGTTGTGTTAAATGTACTAATGAGTACCAACGTTTTTGCACAAGAAGCTGATGAAAAAATGATGGATGCGGTTGCATCTCAAGAACAGGTCGCGAACACTGAAGCTAAAGAAGCTAAAGAAGCTAAAGAAGCTAAAGAAGCTAAAGAAGCTAAAGAAGCTAAAGAAGCTAAAGAAGCTAAAGAAGCTAAAG